>QIKC01000266.1 GCA_003232855.1 Verrucomicrobiales bacterium | reverse complement strand
GTCAGGCCTAGGAAGAGGGCGACGACGAGGGTGAGGAACAGGTAGGTGGGGATGTGGAAGGCGGAGGCGAAGGTGTATTTTCCTTCCTCTGAGTAGCGTAGAACCAGCGCGATGAGCAGGGCGAGCACGGGCGCTTCGAGCAGGGTGGTGACGAGGTTGGCGCGGTTGCGCAACTTGCTGAGGAAGGCGCGTTTGATGTGGGTGGAGAGGTGCAGGGCGGCGCCTTCGATGCCGCGTTTCGGCGCTGTTGGCAGCAATTTCTCTGCGGCTTTTTCTCCTTCGCCGGGCTCCAGTTTGGACTGTTGAACCTCTTGCATGAGGCGGTGAGCCTGGAAGCGGTCGGCCCAGTAGTCGGGTAGGAAGCGGCGTCCCGGGGTGTAGTAACCGCGGCTGTCTTCTTCGTAGACGATGTTGCCGCTGAGGTCGCGCAGCGGGGTTTCGAGTACGTCGAAGACGAAGTCGGGCGGCAGTTCGCAGTCTCCTTCCTCGGGGGCGGGTTCGCTGGTGGCGGCACTAGAGCGTCCCTCGGCTTGAGCCTCGCGGAAGTAGTTGAGCATCTCGGCGGGGGTGCCGAAGAAGGCGACCTTGCCGCCTTTGTCGAGCAGCAACGCCTTTTGGAACATGTGGAATAGCCGCGAGCTGGGCTGGTGCAGGCTGACGAAGGTGATCTTGTTCTGTGACAGGCCGCGGATGATCTCCATGACGTGTTCGGAGTCTTTTGAGGACAGGCCGGAGGTGGGCTCGTCGAATAGGTAGACCTCGGCGATGCTGATCATGTCGAGGCCGGCGTTGAGGCGTTTGCGCTCGCCGCCGGAGAGATATTTGTTTTGGCTGTCGCCGGCTAAGCGGTGGCGTCGCTCGCTGAGGCCGAGTTCGACGAGGCGCGAATCGGCGCGTTTGCGTCGTTCGGCGGGGGAGAGGTGGGGGCAGCGGATGGCGGCGGCGCAGTCGATGTTTTCTTCGACGGTGAGGAGTGGGTCGAAGGCGTCGTCTTGGGGGATGTAGGAGATGTAGGGGCTGATGCCGGGGAGGTTCTCGTAGAGTGAAAAACCGTTGATGCGCACTTGTCCCTGATCGGGTTGCATGTGGCCGGCTAGGGCGCGGATGAGGGTGGTCTTGCCGCAGCCGCTGGGGCCGATGATGCAGACCATTTCGCCGCGTCGGACGGCGAGGCTGACGCCGTCGAGGGCGGTTTCTTTGCCGTCGAAGCTGTGGGTGAGGTCGGTGACTTCGAGTTCGCTGATGAGGTTGCGTTGCTCTTCGATGATGCGTTCGCCGAAGTCGCAGGAGAGGTATTGTGCTTCGCCGATGCGGATGACATCGCCGTTGCGCAGGGCGGTGCGTTCGCGCACTAGGTGGTCGCGGACGTGGATCGGCTGGGCGCTTTCGACCACTTCGAGCTGGCCGGTTTTGGCCTCGAAGTCACAGCGGATCTTTAGGGTGACGTCGCCGCCGGGGCTGGGGGAGAGGAGGATGTCGCCGGCGGCGAGCTTTGATGGGTCGGTGGAGGCGACGTAGACGAAGCGGCTGGGGTGGAGTTCGAAGCGCCCGCCGAGTTCGCGCGCGCGTCGGCGTAGTTCGGCGAGCGAGATTTCGGTGCCGTTGGCGAGGGCGATGCGGTCGGAGAGCGCGGCGTCTATTTCGCTGTCGAGGGAGAGCGCCTCGCCGGCCAGGGTGGCGTCGGTGTCACGCAGGGCGCGCACTTTGACACCGAGCCCGAAGATGACTTCGAGGTGGCTGTCTTTGGAGCGCACTTTTTCGACGTAGGCGTTGCCGTCCCAACGGAAGGAGAGGAAGACGCGGGTGGTGGCGACGTTGTTCTTGGCGTTGAAGTAGTTGAGCAGGTCGTCGTAGTTGAGGATGGTTTCGGCCAGTAGGATGCGGTGGCCGGCGTAGATTTGGGTGAAGCCGCCGGGGGGCAGGTGGCGACCGCGGGCGACGAAGGGGCGCTGGCCGGAGTTTTTGACGAGCACTAGGCGGTCGATGCGGAAGGCCATCATGTCGTAGCCTTCGGGCAGCGTCGGCAGCACGAGGTCGGCGGGGCGTTCGCGACCGAAGTGCAGGCTGTCGAGCTGGCTGGAGGACGTGTCGTCGGGGCGCTGGCCGTCGCTGAATTCGCCAGTGTTGAGCTGGTAGACCAGGTCGATCGCCTCGGAGGCGACGCCGAGGTTGGTCATGAACAGGTAGAAGGGGATGAGGTGCTCCTTGAGGTTGCCGGACTGTGAGATGAGTGCGTAGAGCTGGGCGCCGAGCAGGAGTTTGTCTTCGGGGGCGAGTTCGTCGGCGAGCTCTTTGGCGACGTCGTTGAGGTCGATGGACGCCTCGATGGCCTCGCGGTAGAGGCGGCGCAGCTCGGAGTAGACGGTTTCTGGGAAATCGTGTCTCAGCGCGCTCAGGCTGGAATCGATTTCGGCTTCCTCGATGACGCCGTCCACTTTGCTGAAGCCGGCGAAGACCTTGATGATGACCGGCAGCATATTGGCGCTGGCCGGCTGCGGGGTCGCGCGCTTGCGAAACCACGGCCAGTAGCGGAAGAACGGGCGCCTACGCCCGCTGCCGTCTTGGGTTCCGGCGGCGACACGTCGGCGCTGGCGAGCGGTTTCGTCCCCGGATTCGTGCATTCTAGTTTTGGCGGTCGGCTGCGGGAAGGAATGGCTGTCTGTGGCGTGATATCCGCGTGGCAATTTGCCACGTTTCGTTTGAGATACGCCTTTTACGGCTTAGGTTCGCAGTGGTGACAATACCACAGAGGCCGCCTATTGGTATCGCCAAATTGGCCGATTTGGTCAATTTGCGTTGCTAAACTGGCTTCCATCCGATTCGTTGCCCCCCCTCCTAGATGTGATAGTGTCCCCGCCCGTGCGGACCTGTCTGCCGTCCGCTACCCAAGGATTACCAACTACCGACCCTCGACCTTATGTCCGAAAACGAATCAAGACCTCCCGAAGGGGACAGAGATCCCAAAAACCGCCCGGGCGGTGAGCCCAAGTTCAATTGGCGTGGGCTCATTCTACTATCGATCGCCGTCATGCTCATCGTCGCCGCCTTCTCTTGGAAGGGGGAGGACGGGCGCAACGGCGAAATCCTGTGGCCTGTTTTCGTCACTGCGGTCAAGGATGGTAAGATCAAAGACGACCGACCGTTGCGGGTGATCAGCCAGCAGGGGAGCACCGAGGAATATCTCCTTGGCGAGTTCAAGCCCAGCGGCGAGGACAGTGGTAAACCCGTCGGCTTCAAAGTGGTGGTGAACCTCGAATTTCAGAAGGACGAACTGTACGCCCTGCTCAAGCCCGAGAGTATCCCCGCCGGTTCGCCGCGCGTGCCTTTGGACTACACGATCGAGTATAATAACAACATGTTAGGCTCGGTGTTGGTCGGGCTGTTGCCGATCTTCCTCATCCTGCTGATACTCTACTTCTTCTTCCGCCAGCAGATGCGCAGTGCTGGGCGCGGGGCGATGAGCTTTGGCAAGAGCAAGGCCAAGATGCTTACCATGGGCACTAACAAAGTGACATTCAATGACGTGGCCGGGGTCAGCGAGGCCAAGGAGGAGGTTGGGAGATCGTCGAATTTCTTAAAGACCCGAAGAAGTTTCAAGTCCTCGGCGGGCAGATTCCCAAGGGCGTGCTCATGGTCGGCGCTCCCGGCACCGGCAAGACCCTGCTGGCCAAGGCGATCGCTGGCGAGGCGGACGTGCCTTTCTTCAGCATCAGTGGCTCCGATTTCGTCGAGATGTTCGTCGGTGTTGGCGCTTCGCGCGTGCGCGACATGTTCGAACAGGGGCGCAAGCACGC
>QIKC01000167.1 GCA_003232855.1 Verrucomicrobiales bacterium | reverse complement strand
AGCGGCGGAAGCCTCCAATAAATCGGTGTTAATCCGCGTAATCGGCGGTTTGATTTGAATCCGACACTTTAGGCTTGTCCGACCACTAGCGGTAAGTGCCCGACACGTTTTAAGCATTTCGCGTGCGGAAGGCATGGCGATCCTTTCTGGCGACCGGGTGGGTCGATACCGGTTTCGGGGAAGAGATCCCGTAGGGGAGGAGGCAATTGGCGAATTCACACGCTCTTGATTCCCCAGACCATGGCTGACCAAAATCTCAATATTACCGCGTATCTGAAAACTCAATGTGGCTGGAGCGAGGGCGTGCGCGCGATCATGCGCAAGCACGAGCTGGCCTTCGAGGAGAAGGACATCATCGCCAATCCCGCTTTCCGCTGGGAAATGGAGCAGCGCAGCGGGCAGCCGTTGTCGCCGTGTGTGGTGGTGAACGATGTGATGCTCGCCGACGTCAGTGGTGACGAGGTCGAAGCCTATCTGACGGAGAAGGGTCTCATCGGCGGCACTGAGAAAGCGGCCGACGCGCCAACTGGGTCGTCTTGCACTGACGAGCAACACGCCGCCATGGATCAGGCTGCGGGGAAGATTAAGTTCGTCGGTTAGCGGCGGATGTCGTAGCGTGGGCTTGGGCCTGCGAGCCCGAAGGGCGAATTTTGAGAGAGCCGGTTTAAGCGGGTGTTGAAAAACACTACGGGTTGGGCAGGGCGGTTCTAGCGACGCGCTGCCGGTTGCGTGCGGCGGCTGCGTCTGTCTCGCCGTCGGCGGCTAGGGTGGGGGGGCTGCCGCGTAGGTTGGGGTGGTGGATCTGTGAGTCTTTTAGGTGCATGGCCATGCCGAAGAGCACTAGGCAGCCTGCGGCGCCGACCGTGGCGACGCCGACGACCAGCCCGGCTTTGCCCTTGTGTGCGCCCATCAACAAGGTGACGCCGGCTAGGGCCGCCACCGCGAAGTAGGCCCATTGTGAGTCTTTGCGCGTTTCGCGCTGCGCTGCGATTTGCTCTGCCTTCGCCGTGAAGAGTTTTTCTGCGCGCTTGTCAGCGGAGCTGCGGGCGCTCAGGTAGGGCACTACCATTAGCGCCGAGACGATGATTATCAGTAGCGCGGCGAGCTGCATCTTGCGCTCCTTGAACAGGAAGGCGAGGACGAAGGCGGCGGCGCCGATCAGCACGCCGTAGATGAGCAGCGGTTCGAGCAGCAGGTGGCGGTATTCGGGGTCGCCGATTTTTTTGAATAGCAGGTCGATGGTTTCCATGATGGTTTTGTTAGTTTCCTAGGTTCAGCTCGCTCTCTGTCGCGGCACCACTCGATGTGGGCGGGGGAGGGGCGCCGATTTTTTCGTAGGCCTTGCGCATCGCCACTCGCCCGCGCGGGGTGCGGGCGAGCATGCCTTGCATGATGAGGTAGGGTTCGTAGACTTCCTCTAAGGTGGAGGCGTCCTCGCCGACGGCCACTGCCAATGAGCTCAGTCCCACTGGGCCGCCGTCGAATTTGTAGATCGTGGCTTCTAGGATGCGCTTGTCCATCTCGTCGAGGCCGTCTTCGTCGATGTCGATCATCGCCAGTGCGCGGTCGGCGACATCGGCGGTGATGATGCCGTCGGCTTTGACCTGCGCGTAGTCGCGCACCCAGCGTAGCAGCGAGTTGGCGACTCGCGGTGTGCCGCGCGAGCGCGTGGCGATCTCCAGCGCTCCTCCGGGTTCGATTACTATCCGGATGAGGCCGGCGGAGCGAATGACGATGTGGGTTAGTTCCTCGGCCGAATAGTAATCGAGCCGGTTGGTCATGTTGAAGCGCGAGCGCAGCGGTGCGGTCAGCATGCCGGCGCGGGTGGTGGCGCCGACCAGCGTGAAGCGTGGGAGCGAGAGTTCGATCGTCCGCGCGTTGGGCCCTTGGTCGATGATGATGTCCAGCCGGTAGTCTTCCATGGCCGGGTAGAGGTATTCTTCGATCGCTGGGTGCAGGCGGTGGATCTCGTCGATGAACAGCACGTCTCCGCGGTTCAGGTTGGTGAGGATGCCGGCTAGGTCGCCGGCTTTTTCGATCTGCGGGCCGCTGGTGCAGTGTAGCTCGGCGCCGGTGGCTTTGGCGATGATGTGGGCGAGGGTGGTTTTGCCCAAGCCGGGCGGGCCGCAGAGCAGGTTGTGCGCTAGGACATCGCCGCGCTTTTGGGCGGCTTCCACCATTAGAGAGAGCCGGGCTTTGACCTTTTCCTGACCACAAAAATCGTCTAAATCCGGGGGGCGCAGCGAAATGTCGAGAGGGTTCTCTGCCGGTTCGGTCGTCTCGGTATGGAAGTTCTCGTTCACAGTCAGCGGGTTATTGGCCGGGACGGAAGGCCGTCGCCAAAGCGAAAGTTAAACGATCTTAACAAATTTGTCGAGTCGCTTGTCTGTCCGGCTATCGAGTCGCGGGCATGAGATTTTGATGGCTGAGCTGTTTTTTGGGTTGCGAGTTCTGAAAAGTGGGGCTTTGACAACCGCTCGCGCGTGGGCATAGTGCCATGGGCATGTTCGTTAAATTTGCTGAAATATCAACGAATTCTGACAGTTAGAGTAATTGAAAGAGAGAGTTACTCCTTGTCAGTGGAGCCCGAATTCGCTTAATAAGAGCACTCGCATAAACGGAAAAAACGCCGGATTAAAAATCCCGAATTGTAACGCACGTTATTCAACGCCAAATCGCATGTTGCCTCCAGTTTCGACGGTCTCGATGACCCCATCTATTTCTCGATTGATCGCGGTCGTGATCGGCTTGTTTTTGATCCTCGTATCGCCGCCGTTGGCGAGGGCGGAAAAGGTCACAGACATCGTCGTCCAGTATGTGGGGGCGGAGACGGTCGCGCGGTCGGTCATTCTGGCGCAGGTGCAGACGGCGGTGGGGGATGAGCTCGATGCGCAGGTGATCGAGCAAGACATCAAGAGTCTTTACAGCAGCGGCGACGTGGAGAGTGTGCGCGTTCTCAACGAGCCGTATAACGGCGGCGCCCGGGTGATTTATCTGGTGCAGACTCGGGCGACGCTCGGAGAGGTGATGTTCATCGGTAACTCGCTGTCGAGCAGCAAGCTCCGCAAGGAGACGGAGTTAGACGTCGGCGATCCGTTTGACGATGGCCAGCTGGAGTCCGCTCGGCTCAACTTGGAGGACTACTATAAGAAGAAGGGGTTTTCGGATATTGGCGTGACTTACAAGGTCGGCGGTGCTGAGCAGACGGGCTATTCGCGGGTGACTTTCGTGATCAGTGAGGGAACCAAAGAGCGGCTCAACAAGGTTCGCTTCTACGGCAACGAGGCGATCTCCGACAGCAGCCTCGTCGATCAGATGAAGGTCAAGCAGCAGAAGATCTACAACATCTTCAAGAAGAACCGTGGTATCGACAGCGCTCTGTTGGAGGAGGACGTGATTCGCATCGAGGAATACTATCGCGAAGAGGGATACCTCAACGCCCGCATCACCGACGTCCAGCGCGAACCGGTGGGTGACAAGGTCGATCTGGTCATTTATGTCAGCGAGGGTGAGAAATACAGCATCAACAACGTCAGGGTCTCGGGGATCGAGGCGGTGTCGGAGGCGGAGGTGCTGTCGAGACTGAGCATGCGGCCGGGCGTGACCTACTCGTCCCGCGGGGTCAAAACGGATCTGAAGGGACTGCGCAAATATTACGGCAACAACGGGTATTCGAACGTGCGGGTGATGCCGCGCATCAGCAGCGCTGGCGGCACCACGGTGGATATCGACTATGATGTGGCCGAGGGCGTCCAGACCTCCGTCGATTTGATCAACATATCTGGCAATGATAAGACCGTGGACAAAGTTATCCGCCGCGAGCTGGCGATCACCCCCGGGGAAGTTTACAACGAGGATCTGGTGGAGGTCAGCCGCAACCGCCTGATGGGGCT
>QIKC01000275.1 GCA_003232855.1 Verrucomicrobiales bacterium | reverse complement strand
CCTTTTGCGTGATCCTGTTGCGCAGTCGTGGCGAGGGTAGGGTGGGCAAGGCGGTGGGGCTGTTGATCGCGGGCATGCTTCTGGTCGATGCGCTGGCGCTGGCGCCGGGGTTCCCCTGGTTCGCTTTGGGGTTGATGATCGCCCTGCCTCTGGTGCTGTTGGCGCAGCGCAAAATCGCCGCGACTTGAGCCGGTGAGTTTGGAAGCGGGTCGAATTTTTCTCACATGGGAAGATGTCCGGCGTTATATTGGAGCCGCGACCGACATAATTGGATGACTTTGTGATGATCGAACGCCCTATCCACCTTGAATCAGCGCACCGTGTGATTTTCACTCGGGACGTGTTTGCGCCTGGCAACGAGGTGCTGGGTGATGTGTTGTCCCGTGCTGGGGGGAAGGGTGCGCATCGGGTTTTGGCTTTTGTCGATGGTGGGGTGATCGGTGGTAACCAGACGCTGTTGCGCGATATCGTCGCGTGGTTTAGCGCGCGCGATGGGGAGTTGGATTTGGTTTCTACGCCGATGGTTCTGCCGGGTGGGGAGGCGTGCAAAAATGATTGGTCGCTGGTGCCGGAGATCTGGTCGGCGATTAACGATAACGGCATCGACCGGCACTCGTTTGTGCTGGCGATCGGCGGTGGTGCGTTTTTGGATTTGGTCGGCTTTGCCGCAGCCACGGCGCATCGGGGGATTCGTTTGGTGCGCATGCCGACCACCAGCCTCAGCCAGGGGGACGGTGGTGTCGGGGTGAAGAATGGGGTGAATTATTTCGGTAAGAAAAATTGGGTTGGCAGTTTCGCGGTGCCTTTTGCTGTGGTGAACGACCTCTCTTTTCTCGCCTCGTTGCCCGAGCGTGCTAGGCGGGCGGGGATCATCGAGGCGATCAAGGTGGCGTTGATTCGCGACCGCGAGTTTTACGCGGAGTTGGAGGCTGGTGCCGCCGGGTTGCGGGCATTGGAGGACGAAATTCTGGAGGAGGTGATACGGCGCAGCGCGGAAATTCATGTGGATCACATTGCGACATCGGGCGACCCGTTTGAGTTGGGCTCGGCACGGCCATTGGACTTTGGCCATTGGGTCGCGCATAAATTGGAACAGGTCAGCGGCTTCCGCGTTGGTCACGGCGAGGCGGTGGCGATCGGGATGGCGGTCGATCTGATTTATTCGCGACGGGTCGGGCTGATGTCTGAGGAGGACTGCGAACGTGTGCTGAAGCTGATCGAAGCGGTGGGGTTCGCTACCTACGATGTCGATCTCGACCGCGCCGAAGCTGGGTCGCCAGTGATTTTGTTAGGGCTGGATGAATTTCGCGAGCACTTGGGCGGCGAGCTGACGATCACTCTGGTTCCCGAAATCGGGCGCAAGATTGAGGTCAATGAGATCGACCGGGCGGAGGTGCTGGCCGCTCTCGCGGAACTGCGCGAGCGGCATAGTTCGCGGGTGACGACTCTTTATTAGCGCGCGCTATTTGGCGAGTTCTTTGCCGACTAATTCACCGAGGGCGTCGCCGCGCAGGTCGGTGGCGACGATTTTGCCGTCCTTGCCGATGAGGAAGGTGGCCGGGATGCTGGAGATGCCGTATTGGGTGGCGAGTTCGGTTTGCCAACCTTTGCCATCGAAAGCCTGTGGCCAGGGCATTTCGTTTTCTTTGATGAAGGTTTCGAGCGGTGCTTTGTCGTTATCGAGGGAGATGGCGATGATTTCGAAACCTTTCTCGTGATAGGTCGCGTAGGTTTTTTGGAGGCTCGGAAGTTCGGTGATGCACGGGCCGCACCAGGTGGCCCAGAAGTCGACGAGGACGACCTTGCCCAGCATTTTCGAGAGGTCGATGGCGTCGCCTTGGATCGAGGTGAACTTCAGGTCAAGGGTGTCGCCGATCCCGGGTGTGCTGAGGCTGCCGGCCAACTGTTGGAGGAATTGGGCGAAACGTTCGGTGTCAGCGTGGCCGATGATGTCTTTTTTGGCGCGGGTGAGGAGCTGCTTCGCTTCGTCTTTTTTCCCGCCCTCCACGAGCAGGGCGAGCAGTGGCTGCAGGGTGCTGAAGAATTCTTGTGGATCGATGTCGGCGCCTTTCGGTAGGCCGTCGTAGCGCAATGTGAGTAGTTCTCCCTGGCGCTCGCTCATTTCCAAGCGGCCGTAGGAGCCGATGAGGAAGTCGATCGCTTCCCCGGCGTCGTCGGCATCGGGGTTCTCTTTGAGATAGGTTTCCAAGTCTTTTGCGATCAGCTTGGTGTGACGCTTGATGATGGTATCGGCGTCCTCTGCGAGGAGGTTTCCGGGTGCTGCGATCAGGAGTGCGGCAGAGGCGGCTAGGGCGAGGTATTTCATGGCGGCGAGTGTAATGGGGGGGCGTGCGGTGCGCAAGGGGGCTTCGCCGTTTAAGGAACGTTCGAAACGGTTTCGGGGAAGTAGCGTTGCAGGCTTTCGGCGATCAGTGGTGCGGCCATGCCGAGGCCACAGGCGCTGGTGGCCTTCATCACCGAACTGATGTCTTCGAGTTCGCGGCGCCACGTTTCGGGGTCGGTGGGGCCGTCGCCGGCTAGGCGTTCGGTTAGTCGCTGGGTGCCGATTCGGCAGGGGAAACATTTGCCACAGGATTCGTGGGCGAAGAAGGACATCGCGTCGTGGGCTGCCTGGCGCATGTCGCGGCTGTCGTCGAAGACGATGATGCCGCCGGCGCCGAGGAAGGAGCCCTTGGCGCGGATGCAGGGTTCGTCGAGGGTGACGGCGAGGTCGTCGCCGGCGAGGAAACCGCCGGAGATCCCGGCCATGGTGACCGCTTGGACGCTGCGTCCCGGGCGTGGGCCGCCGGCCCAGTCGTTGAGCAGGGTCGATAGCGGCAAGCCGAAGGGCACTTCGTAGTTTCCGGGGCGTTGGATGTCGCCGGAGAGGGAGATGACTTTGGTGCCGGCGTGGTCGCCGAGCCCGAGCGAGCGGTACCAGGCGGCGCCTTTGCGGGCGATGTGCGAGGCCGAGGCGAGGGTTTCGACGTTGTTGACGACGGTGGGCAGATCCTCGAATCCATGCGTGACGGGGAAGGGGGGGCGATTGCGCGGGAAGGGGTGCTTGCCTTCGAGGCTGTTGAGTAACGATCCTTCCTCGCCACACACATAGGCGCCGGCGCCGCGCACTACGCGCAGGTGGAAGTTGAAGTTTTGCTGGTTGAGGATCGTTTTGCCTAACAAATTTGCGGCGCGCGCGTCGGCGATGGCGGATTCGAGGATGGCGGCGGTTTCGGGGTATTCGTAGCGTAGGTAGATGAAGCCGCGTGTGGCGCCGGTGGCGTAGGCGGCGAGTAGCATGCCCTCGATGACCGCGTGTGGGTCGTGATCCATGATGGCGCGGTCTTTGAAGCAGCCGGGTTCGCCTTCGTCGGCGTTGCAGACGACGGTTTTGGGTTCGCCTGGGGCATCGGCGACGGCTTTCCATTTGACGCCGGTGGGGAAGCCGGCGCCACCGCGGCCGGCTAGTTTGCTGCGGGTGATGCGGTCGATCAGCTCGGTGGGGGCGGCGGTGACGGCGCGTTCCAGGCCGGCGTAGCCGCCGGTGGCGCGGTAACCGGCTAGGCTGGCGCGCCCGGGTTCGCGGATGTGGCGGAAGATGCATTCCTCGATGCCGCCGGGGTTGCTGGTGGGCAAGGGGGTGGCGCGGTGTTCGAGGTGGTCGGCGTC
>QIKC01000193.1 GCA_003232855.1 Verrucomicrobiales bacterium | reverse complement strand
ATTGCCGGGAATTCCCGTGCTGGGAATCTGAGCTACAAGGGCTGGTGAGGCGATCAGGCTTAAACATTGCGACGAGGAGACGGCACAGCACAGACGTTCTCTTAGCGCCTGCGGATGCGACAGCAAAAACGAAAGAACAATTCTAGAGGGCTCGAATAGGTAGAGCATGCAGGAAAGTAACACTCCAAGGGACAGAAAACTATCCACCGCGTGCTAATTTACCAACGTCGATTTCTTCGGCACTCTGCTCGAGACGAAAGGGCTGGGCAGAGATTACTGATCAACACATCGCCCGAGGAGGAGGCGAACCTACTCATTCTACGACGCGATAGATTCAAAAAAGAGGTCAGGGGGGCGGACCGGGAACATGCCTCGGAGTAGAGAAAATTTGTAACCATTCCGATGCCTTCTGACATTTTTTCGGGTTTTCGTAATTTGAATCTGTGACGGATTTTTTGACAGAATGATTGGAGGACGGCTGCGCCGCCGTCGCTGCGTCTTTAGAGGCGTGAGGAATATGCGAAGATGCCGATGGGGCGGGGGGCTTACTGAACACTGACAAATTACTCTCCGAGGCCTGAGTGGTTACGAAAATTTTGCCGTCATCTCACGAATTTCACGCGGCGCACATGCAAAGCGAGTGTTTCGGGGCAGCGGAGCCTTTAGCGCTCGTTATAATTTCAATAATTGTTGCAATTTCTGGGATTTTTGGTTTAGTTTAACTGATAATTTCTATAAATGTTCGATTTTTCCGCCACAACTGCGCTTTCTAGGCAAACCGGTGATCGCGCTGCTGCGTACCCATTGACACCGCTGCAGAGCGGGATGCTGTACCATCAGATCCGCGAGGACGGGGGCTGCGGGGTCGATTTGGAGCAGTTGGTGTGCCGGACGAGAGAACGCATCGACATGACGGCATTCGGCGCCGCGCTGGAGTCGTTGGTGCAGCTGCACCCGGTGCTGCGCACGCGATTCATCTGGGGCGATGGGGACGAACCGGTGCAGGAAATTGTTGAAGGGGTCTGGCCGGAATTGCTGTCGGTGGATCGGGGCGACGTGGCTGCGGGGGACGTGGAGGAGGATTTTTTGCGGCAATTGCTCGCCGACCGGGAGACGGGGCTGGATCTGGCGCAGGCGCCGCTGATTCGCTGCAAGATTTTCGCGTATCTCGGCGGCGATACGCGCATTTTACTCACACTACACCATGCGATCATCGACGGACGTTGCTTCTCGATGTTGCTGGAGGATCTGTTTGGTTTTTACGCGGCGCATGTTGAAGGGCGCGCGGCTCCGATGCCGATGCCGCGACTGGATTATCGCGAGTTCGCGGAGTGGACAGGTGATCAAGATTTCGAGAGCCGTTCACGCTGTTTTTGGCAGGATCGTTTGGCGGGCTTCACCGCGCCGACGCCGCTGACGGTGGCCGATCTTTCGGACTGCCCTTCGACGGAGGTTTCGTGGCAGGAGGAAATTTCTCTGACTGCGGATCAGACGCGGGCACTGGAGACGCTGGCCACCGATGCGGACGTTACCTTGAACACTGTCGTGCAGGCGGCTTGGGCGGCTTTGTTAGGCAAATACTGCGGCGAGGAGGACGTCGTGTTCGGCGGCACGCGCGCTTGCAGGAAGTCGTCGCTGCCCGGGGTCGAGGAGGCGATGGGGCTGTTCATCAACACGCTGCCGGTGCGCGCTTCAACGGGACAGGACAAGCCGCTTCCCGAGCTGCTGCGCGAGCTGCGCGGGCAATGGGTGGCGATGCGCGAGCATGAGCACACGCCACTGGGCCAAATCCAATCGTGGAGCGAGGTCACGCGCGGGCAGCCGTTGTTCGAGAGCATCGTGGTGTTCGAGAGCTTCGACCTCGGCACGCACATGGCGGCGAAAGGCGGCGCCTGGGCGGGGCGGCAAATCGATCTCTACGAGCAGACGAACTTTCCCCTCACCGTCGCCGCTTACCACGGCGAGAAATTGCGCATCAAAATCGAATTCGACACCGCGCGCTTCACTCCGGCCACCGTTCGCCGCATGTTAGGGCATCTCGCGGAGCTACTGCATCAGTTTGCGAGGCGCCCGGATGCGACCTTGGGCGAATTTCACCTGACCACCGACGCCGAGGTGCGCGCGATTCGCGAAGAGTGGGCCAAGCCGCAACCATTCCCCGTGCCCGGAACCCTTTGCGGCTGGTTCGAGACGCAGGTCGCGGCGACGCCGGAGCGCACGGCGTTGGTTTTTGAGGGCGAAGAGTGGAGCTACGACGCCTTGAACCGCGCTGCCAACCGTGTCGCCCATCGGCTCATGGCCGAGTCCGGCGTGCAACGTGGCGCCATCGTCGGGCTCTGCGTCGATCGCTCGCCGGAGATTGTCATTGGCATTCTCGGTATTCTCAAAGCGGGCGCCGCCTACCTGCCGATCGATTTGGCTTACCCCGCCGAACGCTTGCGCTGGATGCTCGAAGATTCAGCGGCGCCGGTGCTGCTCACTGCAGAGGCGCTGCTGCCTCGGCTGCCAGAGACGACGGCGCGAGCGCTGACTTTCGAATCGATCGCTGCGGCGGATGAGGACGCTGACAATCCGCTGGCTGGCGGCACGCCGGACGACTTGGCCTACGTGATTTTCACTTCTGGCTCCACCGGCAAGCCGAAGGGCTGCCGCGTCACTCACCGCAACGTCGCTCGCCTGATGACCTCGACCGAGGGGCTCTATCACTTTGACCAAAACGATGTGTGGACGTTGTTTCACTCCTTTGCTTTCGATTTTTCCGTTTGGGAAATCTGGGGAGCACTGCTTTATGGCGGAAAACTCGTCGTCGTGCCTTACGACACGACGCGCTCGCCCGATGATTTTTATGCTTTGTTAGAGACCGAGGCGGTGACGGTTCTTAACCAAACGCCTTCCGCATTCCGGCAGTTGGCCGAAGCCGAGCAGCGCTTGGGCGGCGGCCCGGAGAAGCTGGCATTGCGCTACGTAATTTTCGGCGGCGAGGCATTGGAAACGGAGAGTCTGCGTCAGTGGTTCGACCTGCACGGCGACGTGAAGCCGCAGATGGTGAACATGTATGGCATCACCGAGACGACGGTTCACGTCACCCACCGGGCGCTTTCCAAAGCGGATCTGAACGGCGGCAGTGTCATCGGTCGGCCGTTGCCCGATTTGGAGATTCATTTGCTCGACCCAGCCGGCCAACCGGTGCCGATCGGCGTGCCTGGCGAGATTTACGTCGGCGGGGAGGGCGTCGCTGATGGCTACCTCAACCGTCCGGAGCTGAGCGCCGAGCGCTTTGTTCCTCACCCCTTTGGCGGCGTTGGGAAGCTCTATCGCAGCGGCGATGTCGGGCGTTTTCTGCCCGGTGGTGAGCTGGAATACCTCGGGCGTTGCGACCAGCAGGTGAAAATCCGCGGCTTCCGCATCGAGCTGGGCGAGATCCAAAACGTTATGTCCCGTTACCCGGCGGTGCGCGAAGCCTTCGTCACCACTCGCGGGCGCGGCGCTGATGAAAAGATCGTCGCCTATCTGGTCGCCGATCGCGATGCCGCGCCGCTGGCCGACCTGCGTCGCCACGCCGGTGATTCCCTGCCGCCGTATATGATTCCGGGCGATGGTCTTTCTCGATAGTTTTCCGCTGACTAACAATGGCAAAATCGACCGCAAGGCACTGCCGGAACCGACCGCCGAGCGGCGCTCTTCGGGCGAACGCACCTTCGCCTCGCCACGCGGTGAGACCGAGAACAGGCTGGCCGAAATTTGGGCGGGAATCCTCAAAATCGATCGCGTCGGCCGCGACGAAAACTACTTCGAACTCGGCGGCG
>QIKC01000313.1 GCA_003232855.1 Verrucomicrobiales bacterium | reverse complement strand
CCGATCGTCCGGACTCGCTCATGGCCGAAATCGAGAGCGCTTACAACGCGGAGCTCAAGCTGCTCAATGCCGTCGATTTTGACGATCTTCTTATCTTGGCTGGCGAGGTGTTGACCGGTTACTCGGAGGTGCGCGAGGAGTGGCGAGCACGTTTCCGCTATCTCATGGTGGACGAATTCCAAGATACCAACCGCCTGCAAATGCAGCTGGTGAGTGCCCTAGTGGGGGACGAACAAAATATCTGTGTGGTGGGCGACGACGACCAGTCGATCTACGGCTGGCGCGGTGCTGAGATTTCCAATATTCTTGATTTCGAGCGCTTTTTCGCCAACCCGAAGGTGGTCAAACTGGAGCAAAACTATCGCAGCACCACGCCGATTTTACATACGGCCAACTCCATTATTCGGCACAATTCCGGGCGTCGGGAGAAGCGCTTGTGGAGCGAGGTCGAAGGTGGCGAGAACGTGCGCGTGGTGGCCATGCCGGACGACAAGGAGGAGGCGCAGCTGGTGGTTGATGAAATCATCGAGGGCAATGCCACCGAGCAGCGCAGCTACGATGATTTTGCGGTAATTTTCCGCACCAACCGGCAGTCGCGAGCGTTCGAATCAGGACTGCGCGAACACAAGATTCCCTATCGAGTGATCGGCGGGCAGTCCTTCTACGACCGGCGAGAGGTCAAAGATTTGTTAGGCTATTTGCAAGTGCTGGCCAATAGCGACGATGACGTCAACTTGCTGCGGGTTATCAATAACCCGCCGCGCGGTATCGGCGCCGCCACCGTGACGATGGCTACCGAGCGGGGTAGGGAATTGGGTAGAGGGCTCTTCGAGGTGCTCGATAGCGAGGAGTTTCAAGCCATGATTCCGCCACGCGCGCGTGCTTCCGTATTGGATTTTTTGCATCTGCTAGATCGCTATCGCGAGCCGATGATCGCTCCCTCGGCGGCCTACGGGACATTGTTCGTTAAGTTGGTGGAAGAGATAGGGTTCATCGATTACCTGCGCCGCAGTTGCAAGACCGATGGCGAGAAAGAGCAGCGTGAGAGTAACGTCGCCGATTTGCTAGAATCCGTGCGCGATCACGAGGCGCGCAAGGGCAAGCGGGGGTTGCAAAAATTTCTCGATGGTGTCGCGTTGCAGCAAGACCGAGAGGATAACGATTTGGAAAAGCAGCAGGGGGTAAGTCTGATCACTCTGCACGCTGCCAAGGGATTGGAGTTTCCGGTGGTGTATCTGGTGGGCATGGAGGAGGGCGTGCTGCCGCACAAGCGCTCGCTAGAGGAAGGCACCCGCGACGAGGAGCGCCGTCTATTTTATGTCGGCATTACCCGGGCGATGCAGCGCCTGACCATCACTTTCTGTTCGAGCCGCATTCGCTATGGCGAGCCGGTGCCCTGTCAGCGCAGCTCCTTTTTGGACGAACTCGACCCGACTTATCTCGATATCCACTCCTACGACGAGCTGGCGGCGAAGCCGATGGAGGAGGATCAGGCGATGGATTACTTTGCCAAGATGAAGGCGATGCTGGGGGACGATGCGTGAGAGCATCGTACGTGTACAAAAATGTACAAAAAAAGGCGGCCCGATCAATTCTTCTGCAAGTAACCCCCACGAAACTTGCAAGAGACACCAACCGGGCCGTCTTGACCGCTATAGTAATCAGCATTTGGCGGGGTGCAAGTAGAAAAATCACAGTTTTTCGTATGATTTTTGGAGACGGGCGGTTTGGCTTTCCTCCGATTGGCCAATAGGCTAAGCGCAACGATGTCTCTGTCCGATCTGCGCCGCCGATGCTCTATCTATGGGGATTTCTGGACGCGGCTGATGGAGTGGGGGGTGCGCAGTTGCCCGGGCTGGATCGAACCGCTGTTTGTCGGCAGTTGGGCACTGGTGTTCTTCTTCCTTTGCGGCGAGCAGCGTCGTGCCGTAGCCTCCAACTTGCGGGCGATGTTTCCGGAGTGGTCCCGTTGGCGGGTGCAGGCGGGGGCGTTGCGGGTGATTTGGAACTTTTCCTGTTCGATGATCGACGCGCTGCGTGTGGGTGGTGGGCAGGACGTGATCGAATGGCGAACCGATGGCGCCGAGGCCTTGCGAAGGTTGGCGGCCAGCGAGGGGGGGGCAATCGTGCTGACCGCACACATGGGGAGCTACGATCTCGCTGCGCAGGTATTCGCCGGGCGGTTTGGGCGACGGCTAAACGCGGTGCGCGCGCCGGAGCGCGACGCGAAGTTGCAGGCACATCACGAGCGGCAGCGCGCGGGGCAGGAGTCGGAAGTTTTCGCGGTGCGTTACAACACCGGCGAGGGAATGTTAGGGGTCGAGCTGGCGGGTTTGTTAGCGGCGGGCGAGCTGGTGGCGCTGCAGGGCGACCGGGTGATGTTTGATGTCTCGCCCACCCACGGGCAGATCTTTGGGCGGCAGTTGCGCCTGCCGAAAGGGCCTTTTGCGCTGGCCATGGCGGCGGGGGTGCCGGTGTGGCCGTTGTTCATCATTCGCGATGGCTGGAGGCGCTACCGTATTCAGATGTCGGAGCCGTTTGCGATAGCGGCGACGAGGGCACAGCGCGAGCGGGCAATGCGCGAAGGGGTGGCCACCTGGTGCGGCGAGTTGGAGGGAGTATTGCGCGACGCGTGGTACCAGTGGTTCGTCTTTGAGCCCGTCTTTGTCGGGGAAGGGGAGGCAAAGCGATGAAGCGTGACCTGTTCGATGGCGAACCCGCGAGCGCCACTTTTTGGTGGGCAAAACGGCTTTGTGGGAAATGCGCGAAGTGCGGGTGGCGGGACGAGGAAGGCGGGGCGGAGCGTGGCAGCAGTGTTGAAAGCTATGTGCTCTCGGCGGTGATCGGGCTGGCGGCGGGCGGGCTGGTATGGGCTTTGCTAACCCCGATGGTGGGGTTCTGGGCGTGGGTTCTGCTGGCGCCGGCAACCCTCGTCGGGCTGCATCTGCTACTGTTAGCGTGGGTGCTAATTGGCGCTCTGTTACAACGCCTAGGGCTGCTGGCGGCGCCGCGGAGAGCGGCGTTCCACGGTGCGGCGATCGGCGCCAGCATCGCCGTCGCAGGAGTCGTCGCCTGGGCGCCGTTCGCGCTTCCTTGGGTGGCTTTTGTTTTGTTAGAAATCGTCGCCTGGCCAGCGCGGAAGCTTTGGCTGATCACCGGCGAGGAGGAAGCATAATGCGCGGGTTATTAATCGCCGCCAACGTCGTGACGCCCGTGCTCTGGGTGGTGACGGGCTTCGGCCTGCCCGCCTTTGCCGGGATGCTACTCACCCATGCGTTGACGCTGGTCGCCACCCTGATGCCACGCTGCGGCTGGTGGGGGTCGGTGGTGACCGCGATCGATCCCACCCGGCGCGAGGTGTGGATCACCCTCGACGACGGCCCGGACGCCGAACACACGCGAGCGGCGATGGATCTGCTCGAGGCGCGCGATGCGCGGGCGACCTTCTTTTTCGTTGGCGAGAGGGCGCGCGCGCAGGCGGATCTGGTCAAGGAAGTCGCCGCTCGAGGGCACGGAATCGGCAATCACACGCGAAGCCACCCGGCGCACGTTTTCTGGCGGCTCGGGCCGCAGCGGTTGCGCGAGGAAATCGAGGGCGGTGGCGAGGACTTGCGTGCGGTTCTGGGCGACGCCGCGCCCACGTTGTTTCGTGCTCCAGCCGGCATGCGAAACCCCTTCGTCCACCCGATTTTGAAGCGCCTCGGGTT
>QIKC01000288.1 GCA_003232855.1 Verrucomicrobiales bacterium | reverse complement strand
CTACCCGATCATGCTCAACAAACTCATTAGAATCAGCCTCGCGCAGCGCGCACTGGTTCTCGCCACGGCCACGGTGCTGTTGTTCGCCGGCGTCAAAAAGACCCTCGAACTGCCGGTCGATGTGCTGCCCGACCTGACCAAACCCACCGTCACCATCCTCACCGAAGTGCCCGGCTACGCGCCGGAGGAAGTGGAGACACTGGTCACCATCCCGTTGGAAAATTCGCTCATGGGTGTCACCGGCGTCAGCCGCTTGCGCTCGGTGAACGACATTTCGCTCTCGCTCATCTTCGTCGAATTCGACTGGGGCACAGACATCTACAGAGCGCGCCAGTTCGTACAGGAACGCCTCACCGGCGCCGCCGAATTTTTGCCCGAGGGAACCAGCCCCTACATGACGCCCGTCGCCTCCCTCATGGGCGACATCATGATGGTTGGCGTGCGCGACACCAGCGGCGCCACCAGCCCACGCGACCTGCGCATCCTCGCCGATTGGGAAATCGGCCGACGTTTCCAATCCATCCCCGGCATCGCCGAAGTGCTCTCCATGGGCGGCGGCGTCAAACAAATCCAGGTGCAGCCCAACCCGGACAACATGCTCGCCATGGGCGTCACCTTCGAGCAAATTCGCAACGCCGCCGCCAAGGCCGTGCGCAACACCACCGGCGGCTTCCTCACCGAACAGGCCCAGGAAATCATGGTGCGAAACCTCGCCATGACCACCGACCTCGACGAGATCGGCGACACCGTCGTCCTGCACGAAAACGACCGAGCGGTTCGCATCAAAGACGTCGCCACCGTCGTCTGGGACGTCGCTCCCATGCGCGGCGACGCCGGCATGGGAACCAACCCCACACACGGAGAAGCCGGCGAGACCGTCAGCGGCGAAGGCGTCATCATCAACATCCGTAAATCCCCCGGCTTCGACACCATCGTCCTCACCGAAAAAGTCGAAAAAATCATGGCCGAGCTGAGCGAGTCGCTCCCCGAGGGCGTCGAGCTGGTCAGTCTCTACCGCCAGCGCGACTTCATCGACCTATCCATCGGCAACCTCAAAGAAGCCCTGATCGACGGCGCCATCATGGTCTCCATCGTCCTCTTCCTCTTCCTGTTCAACTTCCGCGTCACCTTCATCACCCTCACCGCCATCCCGCTCTCGCTGGCCATCACCATCCTCGTATTCGACATCCTCGGCCTCAGCGTCAACTCGATGACCCTCGGTGGCCTCGCCGTCGCCATCGGCATGGTCGTCGATGACGCCATCGTCGATGTCGAAAACGTCTTCCGGCGACTGCGCGAAAACGCTGAACTCGATGTGCCTGTCGCGAAGCTCGAAGTGATCGCCCGCGCCTCAGGCGAAGTCCGCTCATCCATCTTCTACGCCACCCTGCTCATCATCCTCGTCTTCATCCCCCTGCTCGCCCTGAGCGGCGTCGAAGGCCGATTGTTCACGCCCATCGCCATCGCCACCATCGTCAGCATGAGCGCCTCCTTCGTCGTCTCGCTCACCGTCATCCCCGTGCTCAGCTCCTTCTTGCTCAATCCAAAACAAGGCGCCAAACACGGCGACGGTTTCTTAGTGCGCAAACTAAAAGGAGCCTTCAGCGCCACCATGCTGCGCTTCTCCCTCAACCAGCCCATCCTGCTCTTCGGCCTCACCGGCGCCCTACTCCTCTACGCCTTCAGCTCCTACACCAAGATGGGTGGAAATTTCCTCCCCCCCTTCCGCGAGCCCACCGCCCTCATCGCCATGACCACCGCCCCTGGCACCTCGCTGAAGACCACCACCGAACTCTCCTTAACCGCCCAAGACCTGCTGCTGAAAATTCCCGGCGTCGAGACCGTCGGCTACCGCGTCGGCCGTGCCGAGCGCGGCGACCACGTCGTCCCCGTCTCCACCGTCGAATTCGACGTCGAGTTCAACGAGAGCGGCGAGGAGAACCGCGAACAAGTCCTCACCAAAATCCGCGAAACCATGCGCGGCATCCCCGGCACCTTCAGCGCCATAAGCGGCCCCTTGGCCGACCGCGTCGGCCACATGCTCAGCGGCGTCTCAGCCAAAGTCGCAGTAAAAATCTTCGGCCCCGACCTCGCCGAACTGCGCAGCCTGGGCGAGGAAGTCGCCGCCGTCGCCCGCGCCATCCCCGGGCTCGAAGAAGCACGCATCGAACAGCAAGCCGCCATCCCGCAATTACGCATCGAAATCGACCGCAAACGCGCCCTCGCCTACGGCGTCACCCCCGGCGATTTCAACGACCAACTCGCCTCGCTCATGGGCGGCGAAGCCGTCACCGAAGTCTACGAAGGACTACGAGTTTACGAACTCGTCGTCCGCCTCCCTGCCGACTGGCGAGAAAACCCCGAGCGCCTACGAAACCTCTACATCGACACCCAGAGCGGCCAGCGCATCCCCCTCAGCTACGTCGCCGAAATCCGCCAAGCCACCGGCCCCAACACCATCCTGCGCGAGAACACCCTGCGCCGCTTCGTCGTCTCCGTCAACCCCACCACCAGCGACCTCAACTCCGTCGTCGAGCAGTTGCAAGACGACATCGGCGAAAAAGTCACCCTGCCCAAAGGCTACGCCATCTCCTTCGAAGGAGAATACCAAGCCCAGCAAGCCGCCTCGCGCACCATCGCCATCACCTCCGCAGTCATCCTCGTCGTCGTCGTCTTCCTCCTCTACAGCTACTTCCAGAGCTTCTCCTTCGTCCTCCTCGTACTCACCAACATCCCCATTTCGCTCATCGGCGCCGTGCTCTACACCCGCTACACCTTGGACAACATCAGCATCGCCACCCTCGTCGGCTTCATCGCCATCACCGGCATCGCCGCGCGCAACAACATCATGATGCTCTCCCACTACCTGCATCTCATGCGCCACGAGGGAGAAAACTTCACCCGCCAGATGGTCGTGCGCGGCACCCTCGAACGCCTCGTGCCGGTGCTGATGACCGCCCTCTCCGCCGGCATCGCCTTAATCCCCCTCATCCTCGCCGCCGACGAACCGGGCAAAGAAATCCTCAACCCCGTCGCCGTCGTCATCATCGGCGGCCTCATTAGCTCCACCATCCTCGGGCTCGGCATCACCCCCGCCATCTTCTTCAACTTCTGCCGAAAATCTGCCGAACGCTCCGTCGCCCGTAAGGCTCCGGCCACCGGCTAACACAATCTCCCCCAATATCGGGCCAAACCAAAAAAACACACCAAAATAACACCATGAAAATAGCAACCCACCTCCTAGCCACCCTCGCCCTCTGCACCTACGCCCCTCTGGTTAACGCCGCCGAGGACGATAAACACGCAGACCACGACGACCACGAAAAAATCATCGCCGGCCCCAACGGCGGTCGCGTGATCACCAGCGTCGAGCCCCACCTCGAATTCTTCGTCAACAAAGACCGCACCGTCACCATCACCGCGCTCGACGACAACAACAAAGCCACCAAAATCACCGGCCAAAAGGTCAAGCTCACCGCCGGCAAACGCCTCGCCCCGACCCGCCTCAAGTTCATCGAAAAAGACGGCGTCCTCGTCTCCGATGGCAAGCTACCCGAGGGCAACGACTTCCCCGTCGTCGTGCAGATCCGCACCGCAGAAGGAGCGAAAAAGGTGAACGCGAAGTTCAACCTCAACCTCACCTCAACCTCGCCGACTGCCCGACCTGCGATTACAAAGAATACGCCTGCACCTGCGACCACGGCGACCACGAAGGCCACGACCACTAAAAAACCTCCCCGTAGCTGACGCTTCCAGCGGCAGCACCAAACCCATCACCCCAACCCGGGCCGCCGCCAACCGCAGCGGCTCGGGCTTGGCATTCCGCCAAGCCCGTTGTAGCCTCCCCCGGTGATCATCCCCAAAGGCGATTTCCAAGGCTACATTTTCGACCACGACGGCACCCTCGCGCTGTCGATGCACGTCCATTTCGACGGCTGGATCGCCGCGTTCCGAAACAACGGCGGCGACTTCGACT
>QIKC01000197.1 GCA_003232855.1 Verrucomicrobiales bacterium | reverse complement strand
GGCGGCGGAGTGGAAGTGGCTTGCGCCTATTTTTGGCGCTATTGTTGCCTCCTCCCCATTCGCGAAAATTCGCGTGCATTCGCGGGCTATTCTCCTGTCTGGATCCGAAACCTTTGCGTCCTTCGCGCCCTTCGCGGGCTACTTCTTTCGTGAGGCGGTGTAGGCTTCGTGGATGGCTTGGAGTTCTTCCCAGCGGGTGTACATTGCGGCGACTTTTTCGCGGGCGGATTTTTGCTTGGCTTCGAGTTGCTGCCAGTCGTCTTTGTGCTTGTTGTAGAATTCGGGGTCGGCGAATTGCTCGTCGAGTGCTGTTAGGCTTTGCTCGGCGGTGGAGATGTCGTTTTCGATGCGGTCGAATTCGCGCTGTTCGTTGAAGTTCAGTTTTCGTGCGTTGGTCGTTGCCTCGCTGCTGGTTGGGGCGGTTTTGGTGGTGGCGGTGGGCTTGGCGTGCTGATCGCGTTTTTCGAGGTAGTAATCGTAGTTGCCGACTTGGTAGCGCACTTGTCCTTCGCCTTCGAAGGCGAGGATCGATGTGCAGACGCGATTGAGGAAGTAGCGGTCGTGGCTGACCACCACGACGCTGCCGGCGAAGGCGACCAGCGCTTCTTCGAGCAGCCGTAAGGTGGCGAGGTCGAGGTCGTTGGTTGGCTCGTCGAGCACCAGAACATTGCCGCCGCGCTTGAGGATTTTTGCCAGCAGGACGCGGCTGCGTTCGCCGCCGCTGAGGAGGCGAATCTTGGTGTTGATGCGATCTTCGGTGAAAAGGAAACGCCGTAGGTAGGAGCGCAACCCGATGGATTCGTCGCCCATGCGCACCGTTTCGGTGCCTTCGCCGACTTCTTCGAAAACGGATTTTTCGTCGTCGAGTTGTAGCCGCCCCTGATCGACGAAGTTGACCTGGGTGCGTGTGCCGGTGCGCACGGTGCCCGAGGTGGGTTCGAGCAGCTCTAACATGACTTTCACCAGTGTCGATTTGCCTAAGCCGTTGCGGCCGACGATGCCCAGCCGCCCGCCGGCTTCTAGCTCTAGCGAAACATTATCAAAGAGTTGCCTGCCGTCGAATCCCATGCCGACATCGACGAGTTCGATGACGCGGTTGGCGAGTTTCGGTGCCGGTGGGATGACCAGATCGACGTCGAGTTCCTCTTCGGGGCCGGGGTCTGCGGCTTCGGCGTAGTAGCGTTCGATGCGATCTTTGGATTTGGTGCGACGGGCGCTGGGGGCGCGCCGCACCCAGGCTAGCTCGCGTTTGAGGAAGCGTTGCCGTTTGTGCTCGCCGCGCGCTTCAACGGTGTCGCGTTCGGCGCGCGCCAGCAGGTAGTCGGTGTAGTTGCCCTTGTAGGAGCGGAAGCCGCCGCGCGCCATTTCGACGATGCGGGTGGCGATGTTGTCGAGGAAGTAGCGGTCGTGGGTGACGAATAGGCAGGTGCCGTTGTAGCGGGCGAGGAAGGTCTCCAACCATTCGATAGCGCCGGTGTCGAGGTGGTTTGTGGGCTCGTCCAAGATCAGTAGGTCGGGGCGTGCGAGCAGTGCTCGGCACAGGGCGACGCGGCGTTTTTCGCCGCCGGAGAGCGGCGCGACGGGGGCGTCGGGGTCGGGGGCGTGGAGGTGGTTGATCAGCGATTCGGCACGCTGTTCGAGGTTCCATCCGTCGAGGGCGTTGATTTCGTCGAGCAGGTCGGCGCTGGCTGGGTCGTCGCCCGCCAAGGTTTCGTAGCGGGTGATAAGCTCTCCGACTCGTGCCGATCCGGCCAGGACGTTGTCCATGACGGAGAGGCTTTCGTTGAGGTCGAAAATCTGCGGCAGGTAACCGGTGACTAGGCCGCGGCGGCGGGTGAATTCGCCACTATCTGGGGTGAATTCGCCGGCGGCGATTTTGAGGAAGGTTGATTTCCCGGAGCCGTTACGACCGACCATGCCGATGCGGTCGCCTTCGTGTAGCGATAGTGTGGCGCCGTCGAGCACGACTTGAGTGCCGAATTTTACGTGCAAGTCTTTGCCACCGGCGATGGCGGAAATTTTTCGGGATGTTGTGGATGTGTCGGCCATCGAGAGGATTGTGTTATGCGGGAACGCAGGGTTGGATTAGCACGAAGGGGGACACGATTAGCGCGGTGAAACGCGCGCCAGAGCTTTGCCAGTGTTCGGCGTGTGGTGTTCCGGGTTTGATCAAATCGCCATTGTTCAGCCAGCTCTTGATCCTCGCCGTGTCGTCACTGGTGATGGCGCGCCCGACTTCGGTGATGACTAGCGACGGATCGACGTAGAGCAGGGCGCCGCTTTCGAAGTGTGGTTTGAGGTACTGCCAGTCGGCTTCGCTGGTGTACTTATCGAGTTTCTCAGTCGTGCTGCCCGCATCGCCGCCGAGTACGGCGTAGGGTAGTGTCCCTTCGTCGTCTTTACTGTTGTTGGAACCTGGCTCGATCATTGCGCGCCACCGTCACCCGGCGGCGGCGATTTGCAATCGCTGCGGACGAGATTCGGTGATCAGGGCGCGGCGTGGGAAAACGCCTCGAATTTCTAGATCTCGTAGTGGCCTCGGCGCAGGTAGGCTTTGATCAGGCTGCTCTCGCTGGCTTGTCGCAATGGGACTTCTTGGCCATCAATTTCGATGGCTAAGAATTTCGGGATCCGCTCGACCAGCGTGTAGCTGACAGTAGCCTCGACGACCTTGGGGGGCGTTTTGAAGGCTTTTGCCAGCTCAATTTTGCCGACGAATGTTCTGCTTTCTGCGTTCCTCACAATCTCTTTAGGTTGTTCTGCAAACCTCCCTTCCGCAGAAAGCCACTATGGCCAAGTTTTGACGACTTGCAAGCAAAAACTATAATTTTCATAATAATTACTGCAAGTTGTTGTGTACTTCACGAGGGGATGCGGTGTTGGACAGTCCCGGTTCGGTTGGATTCGGCTTTGCGCTGTCGCCTGTCCGGCTCTTGTTTAGGCGGAACGTACTATGACGAGAAGCACCATCGGTCGATACAACACTCTTCGCGCCACTGCCGTTCACGCGTCGGGGATGGCGCTGGACGGCGGGGCTCTGGGGGACATTCTTTTGCCAAAGCGTTATGTGCCCGTGGGTTTGGAGGTCGGTGGCGAGATCGAGGTATTTCTCTCGCTCGATTCCGAAGACCGGCTGGTGGCCACCACGGAGAAGCCGCTCGTCATGGCGGGCGAATTCGCGATGCTGGAGGTGGTCGCCTGCGAGCAGGTCGGCGCGTTCCTCGGCTGGGGAATGCCGAAGGATCTGCTGCTGCCTTTCCGCGAGCAGCGGCACCGCGTGCGCGTCGGCGATCGCGAGCTGATACACATGTATCTCGACGAGGTCAGCGGCCGGTTGGTGGCCTCGGCGCGTTTGAATCGTTTTCTCAGCGATACCGCCCCATCTTATGTGAAGCAGGGTGAAGCGGTGGAGCTGATCATCGCGGATAAGACCGACATGGGTTACCGGGTGATCGTCGATGGGCGCTATTGGGGATTACTCTACGCGGATGCGGTGTTCGAGGAATTGGAGCGCGGCGGACGGATGCAGGGTTACGTGCGGACGCTGCGCGACGATGGCAAGGTCGACATCGGACTGCATGCGGCGGGTTACGCGCGGGTTGATGCGCAGGCGCAGAAGATCCTATCGGTGCTGGCCGAGGAGGGCGGTTTTTTGCCGCTGCACGACAAGTCGCACCCGGAGAAAATTCGCATGGCGCTGGGGATGAGCAAGAAGGTGTTCAAGCAGG
>QIKC01000181.1 GCA_003232855.1 Verrucomicrobiales bacterium | reverse complement strand
ATGTCGGCGATGCTGACTCTGGGCAAGAAGGGCGCGGGCGAGATCGTCGAGCTGCAGCGTGCGGCGGTGCTCGAGGCGCTGGGGGAGGCGGACAAGACGGCGGCCGAGCGGTTGGCGGATTTTTTCGGCGGCGATAAGCCGCTGGAAGCGTAGGGGGGGTTAGTAGTCGCGGTCGAGCAGGTAGCTGGCGAGCTGCTCGAGGCGGGCGGCGGATTTGCCGAAGGGCTTCAGCGCGGCGATGGCCTTGCGCGTCAGTAGGCCGTGGATCGCGGGGTAGGTGGCCTTGTCGCTGGCCTCGTCCTTGCCGGCGCTTTTGCCGAGTTTTGCGCTGGTTTGGGTGACGTCGAGAATGTCGTCGATGACTTGGAAGGCGAGCCCCAGCGCTTGGCCGAATTCGGATAGCGCCGCGAGCTTGCGTGGGGTCGCTCCGGCACTCATCGCGCCGAGCCGGATGCTGCAGCTCAGTAGTGCGGCGGTTTTGCTTTCGTGGATGAAGCGTAACTCGCGCGCGCCGAGCCCCGCGCCTTCGCCCTCCATGTCCGCCACCTGACCGCCGACGAGGTGGCGGCTACCGGCGGTGATGGCTAGGTCGCGAACCATGTCGCCCGCGTTGTAGCGGCGCGCGGGTTCGCTGGTGGCGACGATTTCGAAGGCCACGGTGAGCAAAGCGTCGCCGGCCAGCACCGCCACTGCGTCGCCGTAGACCTTGTGGTTGGTCGGCTTGCCGCGGCGCAGGTCGTCGTCGTCCATGCACGGCAGGTCGTCGTGGATTAGCGAGTAGGTGTGGATGCACTCGACCGCGCAGGCGGCGGGTAGGGCCAATTTGTCATCGCCACCACAGGCCTCGGCGGCGGCCAGGCAGAGGATGGGGCGCAACCGTTTGCCACCGGCGAAAATGCTGTAGCGCATTGCTTCGTGTAGGGTCGCGGGGCGGACTGCGGCGCGTGGCAGGGCGCGGTTTAACGCGGCGTCGATGCGCTTGCGTTGGGCGGCGGCGTAGGTTTTGAGGGTGGTCATGTTGCTTACGCGAGTTTTAAGTTTTAAGTGTTAAGTGTTAAGTAGGATGCTCCTTGCTTAAAACGTCATCGCTTAAAACTTAAAACTAATTCTGCGATCTGCACGGCATTGAGGGCGGCGCCTTTTCTGACTTGGTCGCCGACCACCCAGAAACTGAGGGCGTTTTCGAGCACGATGTCTTTGCGGATGCGACCGACGAGGCAGTCGTCCTTTTCGGTGGTGTCGAGCGGTGTCGGATAGAGGCCGGCTGCCGGGTCATCGCAGATTTGCACGCCGGGGGCTGCGGCGATCAGCTCGCGCGCCTTGGCCACGTCGGGCGCGGATTCGAACTGAGCGGTCACGGCGACCGAGTGCGAGCGGTAGACCGGCACGCGCACGCAGGTGACGGAGGCTTTGAAGTCTGGCGCGGAGAGGATTTTGCGTCCCTCGTTCTCCATCTTCATCTCCTCTTTGGTATAACCATTGTCCAAAAACGTATCCACCTGCGGGATGACGTTGAAGGCGATTTGGTGGGGGTAGACGTTCTTTTCGACCGGTTGCCCGGCGGTGATCGCCTCGATCTGTGTTTCCAATTCGGCGATGCCCGCCGCGCCGCTGCCGGAGACGGCTTGATAGCTCGATGCGATCACGCGCTGGCACCCCCACTCGCGATGCAACGGGTCGAGACCCATCAGGGTGACAATGGTGGTACAGTTAGGGTTGGCGATGATACCGCTATGGGTCGCGGCGGCCTCGGGGTTGATCTCGGGAATCACCAGCGGCACCGCGTCGTCCATACGGAACACCGATGAGTTATCGATCACCACCGCGCCGGCCGCCGCCGCTGCCGGCGCGAACTTTTTTGAGATCCCGCCGCCGGCGCTGAATAGGGCGATATCGACCCCGGCGAAAGCGTCTGCGGTGAGTTCCTCCACGGTCACGTCCCCGCCGCAGAATCGCACGGTCTTGCCCGCCGAGCGCGCGGAAGCCAGTGCTTTGAGTTGACCGGTTGGAAAATTTCGCGCTTCGAGACAGGCGAGCATCTCTTGTCCGACGGCGCCGGTGACGCCGACGACGGCGATGTGTGGTTGTTCAGGCATATCGATCGGGAGGGTGAACCCGCCGCTTGCGGGGAGGGGATTCTAGCGCCTCGTTACCATGATGCAAACGCGAGCGGTAAAGGGTGGCGAGCGCCGGGCGGAAGTCTCGGTGGCCGAGCAGCGTCTGCGCGTGTTCGACGGGATCGAGGAGGTCGCCTGCTTCCCGATTTCGACCTCGAAATTCGGCCTCGGCAGCGAGGAAGGTAGTAACAAAACGCCGCTCGGCGAGTTCGAGATCGGTGAGAAAATCGGTGCGGGCGAACCCTCGGGCACGGTTTTCAAAAGCCGCCGGCCGGTCGGCGTACACGATTTGGCGGCGCCGGGCGCTGGCGATAGGGTGCTCACCCGCATCCTTTGGCTGCACGGCCGCGATGCGCAGAACGCCAACACCCGCGAGCGCTATATCTATATCCACGGCACCAACCACGAGGCACAGATCGGCGAACCGGCCAGCATCGGCTGCGTGCGCATGCGCAACGACGACGTCGCCGAGCTGTTCGAAATGCTCGAAGTCGGCACGCCGCTGCGCATCGTCGAATAGCGCATGCTGCGCTTGCAAAGCGCGCGTCGCTCCCTAGTTTACCGAATCATATCAATAACAAACCCAAAATAGACCCATGAAAATTCTTCGTATTCTCTCTCTCGCCGCCGCCGCATTCGGTTTCGTTTCTCTCGGTGCTTGCAAGTCGAAAGACACCAGCTACACCGCGCCTCCGACCGCCGATTCCGGCAGCTACTACAGCGGCAAGTAAGGACGCGCAGCGTCTGTAGCCGGGGGCGTTGACCCCGGTGAGTGCGGTGCGTAATGCGGTTACTACAGTCCGGTCGGGTGATCGATAAATTCGTGCTGCAGGCCGAATTTCTTCGCCAGGTGTTCCGCTAGGGCGCGCACGCCAAAGGTCTCCGTGGCGTAGTGGCCGGCGTAGATCAAATTCACGCCCAGCTCCTCGGCGAGGATGTAGCTGTGGTGTGGTCCCTCGCCGGTGATGAAAGTGTCGATTCCCTCCGCAGCTGCCGCGGTAATTTCCGAACCGGCACCACCAGTGATCACACCGATCCGTTTCACCGTCTTCGGCCCGCCAGGAGCCAGGTGAACCGCGCCACCGACCGCCTTCTCGACGCGTTTCATTAGGGTGTCGCGGCGCAGGCTCATCTCATAGCGAAACCCCAGTTTGATGCCCTTCCACTCGAAAAACGGCCGCGCTTTGCCCAGGCCGATCGCCTTCCCCAGCAGCACGTTGTTGCCCAGTCGCGGATGGACGTCGAGCGGGATATGGCTGGAGTAGATCGCCAAATCGGCGCCCATCGCCAGCTTCAGCTTCTCGTAATAGGCGCCGTCGATCAACTGCGCGCCGCCCCAAAACATGCCGTGGTGTACCAGCAGCAGATCCGCCTTCGCCTCGACAGCCGCCCGTATCACTGGCAGCGCCGCATCGACGGCGGCGACCGCCTTGCGCACCCGCCCCTCGCCACGCAGCTGCAGGCCATTGAGGGCGCCGGGGTAATCGGGGATCGCGTCGGTCTTCAGGTGCCGGTCGAGGTAGGTGACGATTTCGTCTAGGTTCATTGGTTGATTGGATAATTGGTTGATTTGTTGATTGGAGGGGCGGAACAATCCCGCCGTGCGCTTTGCGCCCGAATCACCTAATCATCCAATCTCCTAATCAACTAATCAACCACCATGCTAAAAGCCGGAATCGTCGGGATGCCCAACGTCGGAAAATCGACGCTGTTTAACGCTGTCACTCACAACCGCAATGCCGAAGCGGCCAATTACCCGTTCTGCACCATCGAGCCGAACATCGGCGTCGTCACGGTGCCGGACGAGCGCCTGCAAGTGCTCAGCGATATGTCGGGATCGGCAAAGCTGATCCCGGCGGCCATCGAGTTCG
>QIKC01000311.1 GCA_003232855.1 Verrucomicrobiales bacterium | reverse complement strand
CGCTGCCCCCATACTCGCCAGGGCAGTAGGCGTCCAAGAGCACCGCCCGCGTGCCATAGCCAGCCACCCCGGTCAGGGAATCTGGCGAGCGCACACCAAAGGCTCTAACAAACGGAAACCGATCGACGAAGCGCGCGCAGTACTCCGGCGTCTCATCGCCATGGAACTGCGCCACCTGAATGGCGCCAGATTCTAGCAAGCTCATAACCTCGTCAGCATTCGCGTTGACGAACACCCCCACCCGCTCGATCCCCTCGGGGAGATCGCGCGCCCATTCCTCGAACCGCTGCGGCGCCAAATAGCGTTTCGACTTTGGCCAAAAATTGAACCCCAGTGCATCCGCCCCCGCCTCGGCCACAGCCACGGCGTTGGCGAAATCGGTGATGCCACAAATTTTTACCCCGACGCCGCCGGTCTGTACGAAACGCGGGATCATCGTCACGGGCTAAACGTCGCTCTCTCCTCTCGCAACGCGACGGAACCCTTAACCCGATCGAGAATTCGATCGATCGACAGCGGTTTGAGCAAAACCCCCTTCACCCTCGCCTCACGCCGCAACTCTTCCGCACGATTCGCCTGCGCGGCGTCCGCGATATACACCACCCCGGGACAAGTGCGCGCGCCCGGATGGCAATAGGGGTAGGCCTTTGACAGCAATTCGTAGAGCAGTTCCCCGGAAATTAGCGGCAGGCCGAGGCCGAACAGAAACAGCGCATAGCGCCGCTGTAACGCCAGTTCGAAGGCGTATTCGGCCGACGGCGTCGAATCGACCTCGCACTCCGCAAACTGCCCCAGCGTCTCGCGAATCAGGCGCAGCGTCCCCACCTCATCGTGCGCGACCAGCACGCGCGGTCTCTCAGGTTTTTCGGTTGCGTCAGGGCTCGTCATCGTTTGCATTCTACCCTTACGCCGATCCCGATAATTCGCCACGGAAACCCCTCGCCGATTTCATCCCCGACACCCACACTCCCCTGAATCCCACAATCCGAATCCGCGGCGCCAGGCAGCACAACCTCAAGAACCTGGACGTCGATATCCCGCGCGATCAGCTCGTGGTCATCACCGGCCCGAGCGGCTCGGGCAAATCCTCGCTCGCCTTCAACACGCTCTACGCCGAGGGGCAGCGCCGCTACGTGGAGAGCCTCTCCGCCTACGCCCGCCAGTTTCTCGACCAACTCGAGAAGCCCGACGTCGATTTTATCGAAGGCCTGTCACCGGCGATCGCCATCGAGCAGCGCGGCTCGTCGCCGAACCCGCGTTCGACCATCGCCACCGTCACCGAAATCTACGACTACCTGCGCATCCTCTACGCCGCCATCGGCCAGCCGCACGACCCGCAGACCGGCGAGGCGATCCACAAGCGCACCGCCGCACAGATCATCGACGATTTGCTCGCCCACGAAGAGCGCACCCGCCTCATCCTGCTCGCCCCCGTAGTGCGTTCCGAACACGTCGATCTAAAACCCGTGATCGAGCGCCTCAAGCGCGACGGCTTCGTCCGCGCCCGCGTCGATGGAGAAATCATCGAACTCGACGGCGACCTGCCAAAGCTGAGCAAAGGCGGCAAACGAAGTGTCGAGGCCGTCGTCGACCGACTGCTGATCAAAGATGGCATCCGCGCGCGCCTGGTCGGTTCCGTGGAAACCGCGCTGCGTTGGGGCGGTGGCGAAATCGAGGCGCTCACCCAAAGCGACGCCGACGCGCCCTGGGCGCACGCCTCCTACACCACCGCATTCGCCAATCCAAAGACCGGCTTCCGCATGCCGGAACTCACCCCGAAGCACTTCTCCTTCAACAGCCACCTCGGCGCCTGCCCCACCTGTCAGGGGCTCGGCAGCATCCTGCAACCCGATCCCGAACTCTTCATCCCCGATCCAGAAAAGACGCTCACCGAAGGCGCCGTCAAAACATGGTGGTCGCGCAACAAGAAGCTCAAAGCGCTGCACGATCGCCAGATCGACGCACTAGCCGACCACTACGCCACCGATCTAAACACCCCTTGGAATCAACTCGATGACGCCTTTCGTAATGCACTCTTCCATGGCACTGGCGAGGTAGCCGTCCGCACCGGATGGAAAAAAGGTGCCAGCGCCCGCGGCACCGAAAAACCTTACGAAGGCCTGCTCGCCCAAGCCTCACGCCTGCTCGCCACCAGCGACAGCGAGACCACCCGCCGCAACGTCCGCCGCTTCATGAACCCGCACCCCTGCGCCCGCTGTAACGGCCGCCGCCTGCGCCCGGAAATCCTCGCCGTCACCCTCGCCCACTCCGAACACCAGCCGCTGGCCATCGATTCCCTAACCGCCCTCAGCACCGGCGATGCCCTGACCTGGCTCGCCGGCGTCGCCTTGAACCCACAAAGCGAAACCATCGTCGGCGACGTGCTGCGCGAAATTAGCAAACGCCTCGGATTCCTACAACACGTCGGCCTCAGCTACCTCAGCCTCGATCGACAAAGCGGCACCCTCTCCGGTGGCGAGGCGCAGCGCATCCGACTCGCCACGCAAATCGGCGCCGGCCTAGCCGGCGTGCTCTACGTGCTCGACGAGCCCAGCATCGGCCTGCACCAGCACGACAACGCGCGCCTAATCGAGACCCTCCGACAACTCCGCGACATCGGCAATACCGTCATCGTCGTCGAGCACGATGCCGAGACCATCGCCGCCGCCGATCACGTGATCGACATCGGCCCCGGCGCCGGCCCGCGCGGCGGCGACCTCGTCGCCCAAGGCACCCCCGCAGAGATCGCCGAACATGCCAACTCCATCACCGGAAAATACCTCAGCGGGCGCCTGCAGATTTCCGTGCCAAAACGCCGATCACTACCGCCGATCGTTTCTGGGAGCGACGCCGGCTGGATCACCATCCACGGCGCCCGCGCGAACAATCTCAAAAACATCGACGCCGCCTTCCCCATCGGCTGCCTCACCTGTGTCACCGGCATGTCCGGCAGTGGCAAATCCACCCTCGTCGACGACATTTTCCGCCGCGCCCTATTCCGCCGTTTCTACGGCTCCAAAGAAGCACCCGGAGAGCACGATTCGATTTCCGGGCTAGAGCAAATCGACAAAGCCATCGTCATCGACCAATCGCCCATCGGTCGCAGCCCCCGCTCTAACCCTGTCACCTACGCCGGCGCCTTCACCCCCATGCGCGAACTCTTCGCCCAACTCCCCACCGCCAAAGTGCGCGGCTACGGCGCCGGGCGCTTCAGCTTCAATGTCAAAGGCGGCCGTTGCGAACACTGTCAGGGCGACGGCCAAATCAAAATCGACATGCACTTCCTCAGCGACGTTTATGTGACCTGCGAAGAGTGCTCCGGCAGTCGCTACAATCGCGACACCCTCGACATCACCTTCAAGGGCAAAAACATCGCCGAAGTGCTCGGCATGAACATCGACGAAGCCACCCACTTCTTCGCCCGCGTACCGAAAATCTACGCAAAACTCCGCTCGCTCGGCAAAGTCGGCCTCGGCTACCTAAAACTCGGGCAAGCCGCCAACACCCTCTCCGGCGGCGAGGCCCAGCGAGTCAAACTCGCAGCAGAACTCGGCAAAAAATCCACCGGCAACACCCTCTACCTCTTAGACGAGCCCACCACCGGCCTACACTTTGCCGACATCGAAACCCTGCTCGCCGTCCTCTACAAACTGCGCGACGCCGGCAACACATTGGTAGTCATCGAGCACAACCTCGACGTCATCAAATGCGCCGACCGCATCATCGACCTCGGCCC
>QIKC01000309.1 GCA_003232855.1 Verrucomicrobiales bacterium | reverse complement strand
GCCAGCAACTGCGGCAAATCCGTGCCGGTTGGCGAGTCCAGTTCCAAGTCATTCAACACCACCTGCAAGTCGGCACGAATGACGATGCGCTGCTCGTCTGGAATATCGACGCTCTCCTCCTGCGCCACCGCACCGGGCAGGCCGAAGCTCAGATCCGACTCCTGTTCGATCGGTTTGGCGGTGACCATGAAAAACACCAGCAGCAGGAACACCATGTCAATCATGGGGCCCATCGGCATCTCGACGGTGTCGTCCTGTCGTTTGCGGCGGCGCATAGCTAGTTCTTATAGGTGCCGAAGAGCACCTGCACGGCACCGGCCTCGGCGGCCATCTCCATGAATTTTTCGGTGACTTCGTACGCCGTATCCTTGTCGGCGCGGTAGTAAATTTTCAACGGCGGGGCGGCCTTGAAGCGCGCGGCGAGGTGCGCCTTGAGTTGCTCCACGCTGGCCGGTCGATTGGCGATGTGGAACTGCCCGGCGGCATCGACGTTGATGACATCGCGATTTTCCAAATCGTCTGGCACCTGTGCAGCGCTCGCCATCGGCAAATTGATGCCGATCTTCACCTGCTCCTTCGACAACTTCGATGTCACCATAAAAAAGATCAGCAACAGAAAAGTCATGTCGATCATAGGAGTCACCTGAAAGCTCACTGCTTCCGGCTCCTTTCTCTGTCGTCGAATACCCATCGCCCAATCGAAAAACTTAATACTTAACTACTTAACACTTAAAACTTCCCCTACCCCTCCGGCCCCCCATCGTCCGAAAGCTTCACCTCACCAGACAGCACGTCGATGGCGAAGCTGACCCGCTTTTGCACCGTCGACATGATCGACATCAGCCGGTTGCGGAAGAAAAAGTAGAAGAACATCGACGGGATGCCGACGAATAGCCCGCCGGCGGTGGTGCCCATCGCCGCGTTGATGCCGCCCGCCAGATCGGCGGGCTCCGATTTGCCGGCACTGAGGTCGCCAAAGCTTTGCATCATGCCGAGCACGGTTCCGAACAGGCCGATCATCGGCGCGATGGTGGCGAACACGTTGAGGTAGTTTACCCACAGCATCTGCGCCGTTTCCTCGTGATCCAACGCCTCGCCCGCCGCCTGATCCATCGATTCCTTATTCGCTCGATCGCGCTCAAAATTGACCTTCAGCAGCGCCGAGGAAAGAACGTTGGTGTAGCTGTTCGGGTTCTCGTTACACAGCGAGTAAGCGCCGCCGACATCCTGCCCCTGCATCAGCCGCACCATCGTGCTGTTGATGCCATCTGGACACATCTTCTTCGCCGACAAGCGCATAAAGCAGTAGACGATCGCCGCGATAGTGGCGATCGAGCACAGCAGCAAAACGTGCATCACCCAGCCGCCAGAGCGATAGACGGAGAGCACGGTGATGGTCTCCGACTCGATCACCTCCACCGCCTCTGTCGCGTCGGCACCCGCCTCCTGCGGAGATTGCGCCGCCGCGAAATCCCCCATCCACCACTGGATCAGGGCAAACAGGAAAACGATATACAGGACCGGCCTAAGGATGGCCAGCAGTTGGTTTTTTTGGATGGGTACTCTCATGATTTTCGTTCTGCATTTGGCGAACCGCCGCATCGATCTTATCAGTCATCGCGGCATTCGGGTAGAGTTTTTCTAGATCGGCATAGCATTCCTCAGCCCGCACCGGTTGGCCGATCAGGCGATAGGTCGCCGCCGCCTGCCAGAGCCCGCGTGTCGCCGCTGCGGATTCCGTGCCATAGAATAGGAAAGGGTAGAGAAAGCGGTCGAGCAGATCGTGATAGAGCGCCTCCACCTGCGGCCCGAGGCGTTCGTCTTCGAACCATTTCGGGTTGTCCTCCACCAACTCCTCCAACTGCTGATAACGCTGCATGGCCAGCACGTGCTGCGCGTCCAGCAGCAGCCCGGGGTCGTCGCTCTCCTCAGCGATTTGCCGCGCCTCGGCCAGCACCTCGGCGGCTGCTCCGACGCGCACCAAGGCATGAAGTCGCCCACGTTTCGCCAAAGCCCGGCGCCCAAGATCCCAGTCCCCCGTCTCGATAATGCGGTAAAGATCGCGCGCATTGGCGTGGTCAGAGGGATCGGCGGAGTTTAACAAAACCTTCCCGAGCTGTAGCCCGAGCGCACCGGCATTGGAACTCGGCTGCCCCAGCAGCGGCCGTTTGCGTGCCCAAAGAGTGGTTAGCGGCCCCTTTGACGCCTTTTCCCCAGCGGCGATGAGTTCCACCTCACCCGGCATCGGCGCAAAGTCGATCCCCTTGACCTGCTCCATCGAGATCGTCCGCAGCGTACTGCCCGCACCTCCGGCCAGCGACACCCGCAGGCGCAGCTTGTCGTCGGTGATCTCCACGATCCGCCCCTTCAGTGCCACGCCGCGCACCAGTTGCACCACGTCCTCCGGCTGCGCCGCGAGGGAACCGCCCAATAGCGCCAGGGCGGTGAGCAATGGCCAGACCCGGTTACGCATCGTCCCCCTCCCCCATTTCTAGCAACCGTCTGCGCGCCTCTCCCGGCTCGGGAAACGCGGCTAAATCATCCCGTTCCGCCAGCTCCCGATAGACCTCGACCGCCTGCTCTCGCCGACCCATCCCGGCCAACAATTCACCGCGCCGCAGATAAGAGCGCGCCACCAAATCGCGGTATTTCCCGTACGCGACATACACCCGCTCGAAGTAAGCAGTCGCCTTCATCCCCTCGCCACCCGCCGCCAAAATTTCCGCCGACCGAAACAACGCTTGCGCCTTCGTCGCGCTTGACAACACCTTGTCCTCTAACAAACTGGTGAGCACTGCCAAAGCCTCGTCCCTTTGCCCCGACGCCGCCAACAATTCCGCGCGCAACAGCTGCGCATCGGCCAGCCGCGGCGAATACGGCACCTCGTTCTCGAACTGCGCGAGCAAATCGAGCGCCACATCGGAGCGCCCTGCCAGCTTGGCAATACGCGCCCGCCCGAGGAGCGAGCGATCGCGTTCGACGGCGCGCGGGTTCCATTTGCGCAGCCCGGCGTAAAGGGAATCCGCGCCGTCATGGTCGCCCGCGCCAAACAGGTAGTCGGCGCAGTCGGCGATGATCCTCGGGTTGTGCGTCTCCGGGTCACAAAGTTCCGCCGCGCGGATGAAACACACCCGGTGATCGACGCTCTCCGGCGCCCAAGACTGCGCCGCCGCCCACTGCGCGTGCAGCTCCAGCGTGGCCTCCTCCGCAGCTAGCGCCTCAGTGGCCAACGCCGCCAAGCGCGCACGGTAGCCAGCGCGCTTGTCGCCGGGATAAAGCTTACGCAACCCGTCGAAAAGATCGGCGATACCGAACAGTTCCGGGCGCCTGCCATGCGCCCCGATAGTCGCCCAATAGATCTCCTGCGCCGCCGCCTCGTCCCCCTCCGCCTTGTGCGCCCAGCCGATCCAGTACACCGCCTCCGCCATCCGATTACTCGCGGGATACGTTTCGACAAAATCCGCAAAGTGCTCGCGCATCTCGCCAAACTGCCGCTGCAGTTTGATCGCCTTGCCGACCTTGAACCAACCATCTTCGAAAAAGCGCGTCGAAACTGGGCGGATCGACCGATAGCTGGCGATCCCCGCATCCAGCTCGCCGAGGGCGAACAAACCGTCGCCGAGCAACAGCCGCGCCTCGTCATTATAGCGATCGCCGGAATAGGCCTCGAGATAAGCGCGCAGCTCGGCGTTCGCCGTCGCGTAATCCGCCAGCGAAAACATCGAGAACGCGCGACGGAACACGGAATCCGGACGGT
>QIKC01000026.1 GCA_003232855.1 Verrucomicrobiales bacterium | reverse complement strand
TATCAAAAACGGGTTTTGAAACGGGCTGGAGTGCCTTTGCCCTTGAGACGGGAAGGTGCTACGATGCGCATCAACGACCACATGACTATCTCCCGATACCTTCCCGTCCTAACGCTCGCCCTGACCACGATTTCTCTGCCCTGCGCGGCTCAGGATGCCGTCATGCTTTTCGAACAACCGCCCGTCCTCAAGGCCAGCGAAATTCTCGAACCAGCCGTTCTCAGAAGTCCGCTGCACCACGTGTCGGAAGAGGTGACCACTGTTGGTTACGCGAACGGTTACGTTTTGAATTCCCAACACGGTGCTCGGCGTGTGTCCGGGACGGCGGTGCTGCGCAGAGAGATTCACGAGATTAAGGCGATCGCCGAAATTGAAAAACTCAAATCGACGAAGGAGTTTACCGAGGCACTGGCAAAGGCCGCGAAGAGCCCCTTGGCGGCGGCCAAGAACCTGATAGCCGATCCGATCGACACCATCGCCAACATTCCCCGCGGCGCTTTGCGCATCCTCGACAGGGCGCGCGAGGGGATGCGGGGCAAAAAGAAGAGCGAGTACGAGGACGGTTCGCTCAAGTCGATGGTCGGCTTTTCCAAGGCCAAGCGGCAGCTGGCCTACCGGCTCAAAGTCGATCCCTACAGTTCGAACCCCGCCCTCCAGAAGGAGCTCGACAACGTGGCTTGGGCGAACTTCGCCGGTGACATGGTGGTGTCCGCAGGGCTTATCGTGGCCAGTGGTGGGGCGGCCACCGCGATCTCTGGGCTCCGCGCCACCGACGATTTTGCTCAGATGATTCGCGACAGCAATCCCACCGATTTGCAGATCGCCAACCGCAAGCGGCTCGAGGGGATGCAGATAGACAAGGCGGGCTACAAGATGTTTTTGGACAATCGATGGTACTCGCCGACCTCCGAGACTGCGCTGGTCGCCCTGTTGCACGAACTCGGCGGCGTGGCGGGGAGGGATATTTTTGTAAAAGCGGCGGCCTCTGCCGAGTCTGAAGCTGGCGCGTTATATTACCTGCAGACCGCGCGGCTGATGGTGCGCTATCACAAGGGGGTGGCGAAGCTCGAGGGCATCGCGAATTTCTTCGGGATGCCGGTCTGCTACGATGGCACCTCGACGCTGGTCGTGCCTCTCTATTGGGACTACTGCGCATGGACCGAGAGAGGTGCCGGAATGGTCGATGAATTACTCGATTTCCCGGTGCGCGGCAAGCCGGCCACCAGCATCCATATCTACCTCTCCGGGGGCGCGACCGCGCGCGTGCGCAAAGAGCTCGCCGCCAGGGAGATCTCCTTTACCGAGAAGGTCTTCGCCTTCAGTGCAGTTCGCCGCGAAGGCGCTGCCCGCGAGCAGGAGGCGGGAAGCGGCCATCCCATACCAAAAACTCGATGATGCGCTCGCGCAATCTCCGCTTAGACTCCCCAGCATACGCCATGACCCGATCCATTACCGACCTTCCCTTCGCCCGCACTGCCCTCGGCCTCACCGCCGGTGCCCTGCTGTCCCTGCCCGCTTTCGCCCAAGAGCCCGCCGCCCCCGCCGCGCTGAAAGCTCCGCAGCCAGCCGACCTCGCCGAGGCGAAGCAGTTGGCCGTCAAAACTTACGCCGAGATCGCCGAGGCAACCTGCGCCGACTCCTTGTCGAAGGCGATCCAACTGCGCAAGGACATCAAGGCTTTCGTCGCCACCCCGAACGTGCCGACTCATATCGCGGCAAAACTGAGTTGGCTGGAAGCGCGCATGCCCTACTTGCAGAGCGAGGCGCTGCGTTTCGCCGGTGATCCGGTCGGTTCCAATCCCGGTTTCGAGCGGGCGCTCAACGGCTGGCCAGTGGTCGGGTCGGTTATCGATTACACTGGAGACGACCCGCAGGCAGGTCTCGTCAACGACTCTGTCGCGCTGCCGAAAATCACTCCGGAAGCGCTCATCGAACTCGCCGGAAAAGCGGGTGACGACGCTCGCGTCATCAGTGGTTATCACGCCATCGAGTTCTTGCTCTGGGGCGAGGATGCCGATCCGAAATCCGCCGGCAAACGCACCCATACCGACTACGTTGCTACCGACGACAACAACGCCGCCCGCCGTGGTGCTTATCTGACCGCCTGTGCGGATTTGTTAGTGCGCCAACTTTCCGATTTGCTCGGCGAGTGGCGTTCCGGCAAGCCGGACAACTACCGCGCCGTTTTCGAAAAACTGCCCGTCGATGAGGCCTTGGCGAACATCTTCACCGGCGCAGTCGCGGTCGCCGGAGCGGAGTTCGCCGAACGCCGTCTCGCCGCCCCCTACGCCGCTGCGGACGGCACTGGCGAGCAGTCAGACTTCAGCGACACCACCCACATCGACGTCCTGCACAACGTCGCCGGCCTGGCCAATCTCGCGGCCGGCGCCTATATCGGCGTCGGTGGCCAAATCGAGGTGCTGGGCGTCGGCATGGTCGGCCTCGCCGATCAGATTTCCGCCGAACGTGGAGAAAAACTGCGCACCGCGATCAATGCCGCCTACCAGGCCGCGCGCGATCTCGGCGCCCCCTTCGATCAGGAACTGATCGGCGCCGATGACGCCCCCGGCAGGATGAAAATCAAAGTCACCATCGACGCCCTCACCGCCCTCGCCGCAGAGATGTCCGAGCTCGCCGCAGAGATCTCGTCAAAGTGATCCCTAGACCAGCTCGCTCAAATCCCCATCTCCAGCATCGACCTCGTCCTGTTCTTCGATTTCAGAAAATAGCGACCGCATGCAAGTGGCACCGGTGGGGCTAATAAAAGTGGAACAAGGCATCGCCCCGATCACCTCATTGTCTTCGTCGGTGAAAATGTAAGTGCCGTCATCGCGGCGGGCGGGCGCGAGGAACAGCGCCTCGTAGGCCGTCACCGGCAGATCGTTCAACGAACCGGTTTCGGTGGGTTCGGTAACTTGCGCCAAGAGCCAAGGCTCCCCGTGTGCCGGCAGGCCCGCCCCGCGCGCGACCAACATCTTGCCCAGATAGCGGGCGAGCGTATCGCGGTCGGGGGGATCAGGGAGTTCGGCCATGGCGCGACCTTCGACGCGTTCGCGCGCGGCGTCGAGCCCGATAGGGAATGCCGGGACAAAAAAAGGCGCCCGCCGGCACATCGAGCCGACGGGCGCCTTGTGAAGGATTATCGCTCCGGGTTAGCTGACGGCGACCGCCTCGGCTCCTTTTTCGCCGGTGCGGATGCGCACCGCCTCTTCGACCGGCGACACGAACACCTTGCCGTCGCCGATTTTGCCGGTGTTGGCGGTGCTCACGATCTTGTCGACCACCTCGTCGACCTGCGCGTCATCGACCACGATCTCCAGCTTTACCTTGGGCAGGAAATCGACCGTGTATTCGCTTCCTCGGTAGATCTCGGTGTGGCCTTTCTGCCGCCCGAAGCCTTTCACCTCGGTGACGGTCATGCCTTGGATTCCGATCTCGGAGAGCGCCTCTTTGACGTCCTCTAGTTTAAATGGCTTGATGATGGCTTCGACTTTTTTCATTTTTTTATGGGTAAGGGTTCGCTCGTTCGCGCCCCTCCCGCTCATCGCGAGGCTAGGGACGCATATTCTCTGTTCGACAGCATACAGATAAAGCGGATCTCATGCCAACCGTAAAAGAATGAGACTTGGGGGAGCGTGGAATCCGATATTGCGGCGGCTGGGAAGCTGTGGTTATTTTCCGAATTCGACGTTTCCCTCGTCTCGACAGCGCCCACGCGCCTATTCACCAGTTTTTACCCAATTTCATCACGATCCCAAAC
>QIKC01000144.1 GCA_003232855.1 Verrucomicrobiales bacterium | reverse complement strand
TGGATGGCCTGTCCGATTTTCAGAGAGCGCGGGTCGATTCCGGGATTGGCAGCCAGAATCTGATCAACGCCAACGCCATATTTGCGCGACAGCCCATAAAGAGTGTCGCCGGGGGCGATGGTATGTCCCGACACCGAGCGAGTCGCGGCGGCAGGGGCGGGCGTCTCACGCGGAGCGACGATCTGCGGACGCCGGATGGCAACCGTGTCGTCGGCCAACTGCGGGCGCTGGGCGGGAGCCGGGCGCTTGAGGGGCGCGGCGCGCTGCGGCTCCGGCTCGATAGCCGGGATAGAAGGCGTGATCTCGGCCACTTCTGGCGGCAGCGACCCCGAGGTCGCCGGGAGAGAAACCGGCGGCAGATCCAACGCGCTCACCGCCCGCATCGCCTTCCCCACACTGCTCGGATCGGGGAGCAAGGATCTAGGGACACGCAATATCCGGCCCTGCACTAGGGGGTGCATCTCGTCGATGCGGTTGGCGGCTAGCAGCTCGGCGCGCGCGATGCGATAGTGTGCGGCGATTTGGCTGATGCTGTCGCCAGGCTGCACGATGTAGCGCTCGTAGCCGCCCCTGTTTTCCTCGCGAAGCACCGCCGGAGTCTTCTCGGCGACCTCCGGCGCGGCAGCCGGCTTATCGGCGTCGATTTTCTCCACGGCGTGTTGCCCAGCTAGGGCGTCGGGCGTCGAGTCCGGCTTTACCATCTCGAAGGCCAAGATACCGCCGACCGCTACCACGTGCAGGACTAGCACGACGACAAAGGCTCGTGACAGCTTAATATTGGGCACATCGGTGTGCCAGTCTCGACCGTCGTCCTCGCGCGATTCGACGCGGCCGGTACGAGCGAACATCTCTACCCATGCGGGACGCTTTTTGTTGTTCTTCATTTTGTTGCTTGTTTTTCTCATCATGTTTTCGTTGGTTAAATCAGTTGGTTAACGGCCTCACGAAACGCTTTTCCACGCGCTTCATAACCGCTGAACATATCGAAAGAAGAAGTTCCGGGCGCCAACAGCACCAGCCCCTTCCCGCCTGCGATCCGGGTCGCGATGCTCACCGCCTCCGCCATGTCGCCTGCAGTGTGGCAGGGCAAATTTCCACCCCAGGCGGCGGCGAGCGAGTCACGGATCTCGCCGATCAACACCGCCGCAGTGGCGTGCTCCCCGACGCAGGCCGCCAGATCGGCAAAGGGCAGCCCCTTGTCCTTGCCGCCAGCGATCAGGACGATCTCGCTATCCGCCAACGATCGCAGCGCACTCTCCAGCGCGTGCAGATTAGTCGCCTTTGAATCGTTAATGTACTCGATCCCATCGAGCATCGCCACCAGCTCGCAACGGTGTGCCGGAGCGCGATAGCCGCGCACCGCAGCGGCCACCGCCGCCGGTTCGTGGCCGCGAATTTCGGCGACAGCGAAAGCGGCCATGAGATTTTCCGCGTTGTGCGCACCGCGCAATGCCGTATCCGCCATCGGCATCAGGGGCTCGCCACGATGCAAGATCCCGGTGCCATCGAAAGTGTAATCCGCGTCGCTGCTGAAGGCGGAGAAAGTCGTCGTCTTGGCGGCGATTCCGCCAAATTCTTCGCGGCCATTGAGCACCGCCCAATCCCCCGCCCCCTGGTTCTCAAAGAGCCGCAACTTGGCAGCACGGTAATCGTTGATATCGGCATACCGGTCGAGATGATCCGGGGCGAAGTTCGTCCACACTGCGACATCCGGGCGAAACGCTTCGATCGACTCTAGCTGGAAGGAGCTGATCTCTAACGCAACCGCCGAAAACGTCTCGCTGGAGCAAACGACATCGGAGAGCGGTCGTCCGTAATTTCCTGCGGCCACCGCCCGCTCGCCACAACCGCCGAGCATCGTCTCGATAATCTCCACCGTCGTCGTTTTGCCATTGGTGCCGGTGACGCCGATGATATCAAAATCGCAGAACGGAAAGGCGAACTCCATCTCGCCGATCACCCGCACTCCGCCGCCGGAGAACTGTGCCGCCAACTCCCAGTCGAGCGCGATCCCCGGGCTGATCACTGCCAAATCAAAGTCGCCCACCGCCGCGCGCAGGGCGTCATCGCCGAGCACTACCGCGTGCCCCTCCGCCTCTAGGACGGCGGCAGCCGGGCGTAACGCCTGCGCATCGCCACTATCGAACACCGTCACCCGCGCGCCCTCTCGCGCTGCGAGCTTCGCCGCCGCAGTGCCACTGCGGCCGCATCCCAGCACCGCCACGTTTTGTTTTTTATATCTCAAAAAATTGTTATCGAAGTTTCAACGTCGCCAAGCCAAACAGCGCACAAAGCAGCGACAGCATCCAGAATCGGACGATCACCTGCCCCTCGTGCCAGCCCTTCAATTCAAAGTGATGGTGGATAGGCGACATGCGGAAAATGCGTTTGCCACGCAGCTTGAAGCTCGCGACTTGCAGAATCACCGAGCCCGCCTCCATAACGAAAACGCCGCCGACGATAATCAGAGCGGCTTCGTGCTTGGAGCAAATCGCCAGTGCCGCGAAGGCACCGCCCAGAGCCAGCGAACCGGTGTCGCCCATGAATATTTTCGCCGGGTGGCAGTTAAACCAAAGGAAACCAAGCCCTGCCCCGACCAAGGCGAGGCAGACGATGGTCAGCTCGCCAGCGTACGGGCTATGCGGGATGAGCAGGTAGCGCTGCCCCAATTCTTGGTGCCCGACGAGGTAACAGAAAGCGGCGTAGGCCAAGGCGACGTTGATCGAACAGCCGATCGCCAAGCCATCCAAACCATCGGTGAGGTTCACCGCATTCGAGCAACCCACCACCACCAACGCGAAAAACGGCAAGCAAAACCAGCCCATATCTGCCACCAGCGGCCCCTTATGAAAAGGCACGTGCAGCTCCCTGATGTATTCGGACGTGGCGGGATTGGTGATCAGGTAGAACCCGGCGATCATCGACACTAACAGTTGCCCAACAATTTTGACGCGGCCGCTAATGCCCTTGGAATTTTTCTTTGTGACCTTCTGATAGTCATCGAGGAAACCGATCAGCCCGAGCCCGATGAAGACGAACATCACCGTCCACACAAGAGGGTTGTTCAAACGAGCGAACAGCATGACGCTCATCAGCACGGTGCCGACGATCATCACTCCGCCCATGGTCGGTGTCCCGGCCTTGTCGCCGTGCAACTCCGCCAGCTTGTGTACCTCTTCGGCCGTCCGCAGCGGCTGCCCGATCTTCATCGAGATCAGACGACGAATCAGACCCGGGGCGATCAACATGCTCAAGCCGAACGCCAGCATGGCCGCCATACCGGCGCGGAAGGTAATCGAATTCAGCAGGTGAATTTCGATCCCGTGGGTCTCTTTAAGCCAATCGTATAACCAGGGGATCATATTGCTTGTAGCACCTCCAAAACCTTTTCCATCCCCACCGAACGGCTGCCTTTGATCAGCACCAAATCCCCGGGACGGGCTTCATGATTGAGGAATCCGGCGCAATCCGCGCGACTCCCGAAATGTTCGGCGTGCCCATCCGCCGTACCGTTCACGCCCTCGCGAACTGGGATGGCCATCTCGCCGACACTGAGAATAAAGTCGATGCCCGCCCCGGCAGCGCGGCGACCGATCTCGCGATGCTCCGCCGCAGAACGCTCCCCCAGCTCCGCCATGCCACCGATCACGACAAAGCGCCGCCCCTCGCAGGCGATTTCGGCGAGCGTCTGCAACGCCGCCCCCATCGAATCGGGGTTCGAATTGTAGCTGTCGTCGATGTAGGAAACCCCACGAACCTCGATCCGCTG
>QIKC01000326.1 GCA_003232855.1 Verrucomicrobiales bacterium | reverse complement strand
ATGATGGTGCGCATGCCGCTGAGCGGTAGGCGCTGGTCGGCTGCGGTGGCGGGGGTCGCCGGGATGGCTGCTGTAGTTGTAGCTGGCCGCGGTGAGGCCGGCGGGGCGGGGCTTGAAGAACCGGGGTCACCGCCCGTTACGGATCCGGGGTCAACGCCCCCGGCTACAGTGAGGAGATCTTTTTTGACGATGCGTCCATCGGGGCCGCTGCCGGTGATGGCGGCCAAGTCGATGCCTTCAGCGGCGGCGATTTTTTTCGCTAAGGGGGAGGCTTTGATGCGACCGGCGGGAGCTGTCGCTGGCCGCGGTGAAGTTGTAGCTGGCCGCGGTGAGGCCGGGGGAGCGGAGTTGGAGCTGGTTGATTGGGGTGATCCGGGGTCACCGCCCCCGGCTACAGGTTGGGTGGGGAGTTCTTCGCCGTCGTCTAACAGAACGGCGAGATTTTCGCCGAGCGGGGTTTTGGTGCCTTCGGCGACGTAGAGTTCGCCGACGGTGCCGTCGTCGAAGGCGACCATTTCCATGGTGGCTTTATCGGTTTCGATTTCGGCCATGGGGTCGCCGACTTCGACTTTGTCGCCGGCTTTGACTAACCATTTCACGAGGGTGCCCTCGGTCATGGTGTCGCTCAGCTTGGGCATGGTGACGTAGTTTGGCATGAGTTCGGATTTTTGACGGAATGAACGGAATTTTTTGTGCGTTGGCGCACTTGGATGGTGACTTAGCCGAGTTGGAGGACTTTGTCGATGACGCGGCGGACGTTGGGGATTTGTTCTTTTTCGATCGGTGGGCTGTAGATGGCGGGGGCGTCGATGGAGGTGACGCGCAGGACGGGGGCGTCGAGCTCGTCGAAGGCTTTTTCCTGAATGGTGGCGGCGATTTGCGCGCTGACGCCACAGAAGGGTTTGTTTTCGTCGACCAACACGGCGCGGTGGGTTTTGGCGACGGTTTTGAGGATGGCGTCTTCGTCGAGCGGGCGGATGGAGCGCAGGTCGAGCACTTCGGCGTTGATGCCTTTTTCGGCTTGCAGTTGTTCGGCGGCTTGCAGGGCGACGATGACTGAACGGCCGTGGGCGATGAGGCTGACGTCGGTGCCTTCGCGTTTGATGTCGGCGACGCCGAGCGGCAGGGTGAAGGGCTCGTCGGGGATTTCGGAGGCGGCGGCGGGGTCGCCGTAGAGGAGGGTGTTCTCCATGAAATAGACGGGGTCGTTGTCGCGAATGGCGCTTTTCAGGAGGCCGTAGGCGTCGTAGGCGGTGGCCGGGCAGACGACTTTTAGGCCGGGGGTGTTGGCGAACAGGTTTTCTGGCGTGTGCGAGTGGGTGGCGCCGACGTTGGTGCCGGCATTGGCTGGGCCGCGGACGACGATGGGGACATTGATCAGGCCGCCGGACATGTAGCGCACGCAGGCGGCGTTGTTGATCATTTGGTCGAAGGCGACGTAGGCAAAGCTGAAAAACATCAGCTCCATCACCGGTCGGATGCCGAGCATGGAGGCGCCGATGCCCATGCCGATGAAGCCGGCCTCGGAGATCGGCGCATCGACGACGCGCTTGTCGCCCCATTTTTTCCATAAGCCTTCGGTGACTTTATAGGCGCCGTTGTACTCGGCGACTTCCTCTCCGATGATGACGACATTGTCGTCGTGGCCGAGCTCTTCATCGAGCGCGCGGTTTAAAGCGTGGCGGTATAGCGTTTTTGACATGATGGTGTGTTTTTTGGCGTGGCGGAATTTTGCTCGGCCTAGCTGTGGACGGTGTAAATTTCTCCTTTTCCCACCTTAGTGATGGCGTTTAAAATGGCGGGAATGGTCGGCTCTAGTTCTTCGAATCGGTTGGATTTTGCCGCGATGACGACGATGCCAAATTTCACGGTGATGAGATTTTGTTGGTATTCGAGATTACCGTCGATGGTGAGGAAAACATCACAGAGATTCTTGATCGCGTCGAGTAGGGCGCCATTTTTGTAGCCGGAAAATCCGGCCTGGGGCACGGTTTTTGCCTCATGTCCTATCAGGGCTGAACACAGGCGGCGCGGTAAACATTCGTCGATGATCACCTTCACGAGGCGAGTGCCGATTCGAGTTTGGCTTCCGCATCGATGATCACCGCCTTTGCGTCATCGGGGCGCACGGTTGGAAAATCGTCTAGGAATCGTGCGAGTGGGTCGCCCGCGGCAAGATAGTCGAACAGGGTGCGGAGGGGAACCCGGGTGCCTCGAAAGACGGGGGTTCCTCCCAAGACGTCGGGGGACGAGCTGACCTGCTTGTTCACGGTTTGGAAACTACGTGGGCTAAGGTAAAATTCAAGTTCTGGCGCGCGGCCTAGCTGTGGAAAAAATGGCGCCCTGTCTGGCCGGCCTCGCTGTTTTGATCGACTTCAAAATAGACGTCGTCGGTGAGTTCGGAAAGCTCCGGGTAGGGACTGTTCTCGGCGAATTCGACGGCGGTTTTGGCCTCGGCTTTGGCGGCGGCGTCGATTTCTTTATGCGTGGCTTCGTCGATTACGCCTTCTTCGAGCAGGCGGTTGCGCCAGACGTTGAGTGGATCGTAGTTTTGTTTGTAGGCGTCGATTTCTTCCGGAGTGCGGTATTTTTTGGCGTTGGCGTCGGCTACCGAGTGGCCTTGGTAGCGGTAGGTGTCGAGCTCGAGAATGGTCGGTCGGGACTCGTTGTGCGCGCGCTCCATGGCGACCTGCGTTTTGGCGCGCACCTCGTAAATGTCGTGGCCTTTGGCGACATCCCACTCGATCCCATAGGCGTCGCCGCGTTGGGCGAGGCAGTTTTTGAACGCCGACGAACGTTTCTGGCTGGTGCCCATGGAGTAGCCGTTATTTTCAATGATGTAGATCACCGGCAGATCCCACAGCTCGGCGAGGTTGAGCGACTCGTGGAACGATCCCTGGTTGACCGCGCCGTCGCCCAGGAAACACAGCGCCGCGCCTTTGAGCCCCTTGTATTTCAAGCCGTAGGCCAGTCCCAGCCCGAGCGGCGTCTGGCCGGCGACGATGCCGTGCCCGCCCCAGTAGTTCTTGTCCGGGGCGAAAAAGTGCATCGATCCGCCCTTGCCTTTCGAGCACCCGGTGCGCTTTCCGAACATCTCCGCCATGCACTCGTCCATGCCCATGCCGACCGCCAAAGCGTGCCCGTGATCGCGGTAAGCGGTGATGACGTGATCGTTTTCGCCACACAGCGAAACGGTGCCCACGGCGATGGATTCCTGACCGATGTAGAGGTGCAAAAATCCGCCCATCTTGCCGCCGTTGTAGTGCTTTAGTGAGGCTTCCTCAAAGCGGCGGATGCGCACCATCTGGCGCAGCAGGTCGATTTTGTCGGCATCGCTGAGCGCGCGATTAATCGGCGCGTCGGCGTAGGGGTGTTCAGTTAGTTGGTCGAGCATGTAGGATATTGAAAAAGTGTTAGGCTGTAGTGGCGACGGCCGACTCCTTGACCACGCCGACCCGGATCGGGCGCAAGGCGAGGTAAAAGGCGGCGCAGAAAACAAGGTTACCGGCCAGCGAGCGCAGGCCAAAACTCCAAGTCGGTGGCAGACCGGGGACGCCGATACTCATGGCCTGCCACCAGCCGCCGACGCTTTTTGCGTAAGCGGGGTTGAAGAGGAACGATGCGCTGTTGGTCAGTAGGTAGAAGAGCAACGTGCCGCCGAGCCCGCCGAGCAACGCGACCTGCAGCGAGGAGCGCCCGCGCAGCAGCCAACCGGCGCCAAAGACGATGGCGAAGACCAGCAGCAGCAGGCCGGAGTGGCGATTGAAGATCGGCTGCTGGTAAAAAAGGTTAAGCGCGACATCGCTGATGGCGAAGGCGCCAAAGGTGACTCCGGCGGCGAGGCGGCGAGGCATCAACATGCCGCCGCAGAGAGCCAACGCCAGTAGCGGCGAAATATTTGCCAACGTTTCTGCCACGCCGGAACCGGCGAAGGTTGGCAGCAGGCGATAGACGACCACCGAGGTGGCCAGCGCGAGGGCGGCGATCAATTGTTTGGACATTCGGTGCGGAAGGTATCGCATTTCGCGCAGGGTTCTAGGAGACTGTTCAAAAAATAGCGAGGGCTTTAGGAGAGCGGGGAGAGCGGCTCGGTCGCGTTCGCGTCAAGATTCCAGGAAGGGCTCAATACTCTTGCGCAG
>QIKC01000376.1 GCA_003232855.1 Verrucomicrobiales bacterium | reverse complement strand
AATAATCCAATATGAGCGAAAGCAGATCTGAAGAAACGGTCGCCCGCACCGATGTGCCGAGGTCCGACACCCAGAACCACCGGGGAGAAGCAAGCCCCGGCAACGGTGGCCGAAACCACGGCGGCAGAGGCGGCAAAAACAACAAAGGCGGCAAAGGACGCAACAGGCGCGGAGGCAAAAATTGGGATCGCGACCGCAAGAGATCATCCAGATCAAGAGAGCCGAGAGAACCTAGGGAGGCCAGAGAACCCCGAGAGGCACCACTCGGGCCGACCATCGAACAGGAGGGAATTCTCGAAATTTCCGGCAAGGGCTTCGGCTTCCTCCGCGAGCCGAAAAACGACTTCCGCCAGACCCCGGACGACGTCTTCGTCACCCCGGAAATCGTGCGTAATTTCGGCCTGCGCGACGGACTGTGGATCAAAGCCGAAACCCGCATGGGCAACCGCGGCCCGCAGCTCACCAAACTCCTCGACATCAACGGTCGCGACCCAGAGTCAGTACGCACCTTGCCGTGGTTCGAGGAACTCAAAGCCATCAACCCCGACCGGCGCCTGCAGTTGGAAACCACCGCAGACCGCATGACCACCCGCGTCGTCGATCTCATTTCCCCCCTCGGACGCGGCCAACGCGGCCTCATCGTAGCACCGCCGCGCTCCGGAAAAACCACCGTCCTCCAGCACATGGCGGAGGCAGTCATCGCCAACCACAGCGGCATGAAAGTCATCGTCTTGTTAGTCGATGAACGCCCCGAGGAAGTCACCGAACTGCGCCGTGCACTGCCCGAGGCCGAGGTCTACGCCAGCTCCAACGACATGGAAGTGAAGATGCACTGCCGCATCGCGCAAATGGCCATCGAACGTGCCAAACGCCTAGTCGAAGCCGGCGATCACGTGTTCATGCTCATGGACTCGATCACCCGCCTCGCCCGCGCCTTCAACAACGCCAACAACAAAGGTGGCCCCACCGGCAGCGGCGGCCTCACCGTCCGCGCCCTGGAAGGCCCGCGCAAACTCTTCGCCGCCGCACGCAACACCCGCGACGCCGGTTCGCTCACCATCGTCGCCACCGCCCTAGTGCAGACCAACAGCGCCATGGACGACCGTATTTTCGAGGAACTCAAAGGCACCGGCAATATGGAGCTCGTCCTCGACCGACAGATCGCCGAACAGTACATCTACCCCGCCGTCGACATCTTCAAATCCGGCACCCGCCGCGAGGAGCTACTCATCCCGCCCCACCAGATGGAGAAAATCTCCCTCATCCGCCGCGGCCTAGCCGGTCACCGCCCCGTGGAAGCTATCGAGCGCCTGCTCTCCATCATGGAACGCTTCCCGAGCAACGCCCAAATGTTGCTCGATATCAAGCCGATGGCCTACTAAACACGCCCTACTGCCGCTGCCCAAAAGTGCCTTGATCCGGCTCTTCGGTCGGCTCCATTCGAGTAGCCTGCAGCACCGGGATATCGAACTCATCCCACTTTTCATAACTCATGGTGCCGTGGATTTTATACCATCCCATCTCCTTGTAATCGGGTAGCCCGTCAACAAATTCGACCGGAATGGAAACCGGGCGAGCATCGGCGACGCAACAGTTCATCATCAACCGAAACACACGCAGCCGCGTGCCGTCGGGGTTGCGAATCTTCTCCGGCATCACCTGTCCTAACGTCACGACAGGCAGCCCATTGACCACGTTCTGCACCTCGCCGTCGCCACCGGTGTAGAAAATGCTGATCACGTCCATCTCGAATTCGCCCGCAGCATTGCGATCGACCTGCTCCTTGAAATCATCGATAGTATAGGGTCCCCAGCCCGCCGCAGCCGCATCGCCTGTGTCCCCATCGCCCGCCTCGGGTTCGCGTGCATCGTCCCCTTGAGATTTTTTACGCAGGTCAAAAGCCTCGGGCGTCGTCCCCACCACGCCCTTGTCCCAGTTGAAACTGTTATTTTCGACCCAATACTTGCTATAAGCGTCAGGGGTCAGGATCGCCGCTCCGACCAGAGGCACCAACATCACCAGGCCGGTCACCAGCGAGCCGCCAAAAGTCGGATCGTCGTGATGATGATCCCCTCCCCCATCCTCATCATGACCGTGATCGTGGGTGCAAGCAGCACCCTTACCGGAGGTCAGCAACAGGAACAGCGCAACGATGCACAACACCAGCCCAGCCAGCAGCGCCTGCATCTGGAAACTCCCCGCGCTGGTGAGATAGGCGCCGATACGACCCTGCACATAGAACATCAAGAACACGCTACCGACGACGAACAGGACGAGCGATTGCAGGATGATGACGGGGCGGCGGGACATGGTAATCAATGATAAAATCAAGCGCCCACACCAGGCAGGGATCCCCATTGGATAAAGATCAGCCCGATGAGAACGAACAACCCGAGCGCCAGAGCGATGACGAATTTCGGCTTAAACACCGCGCTATACATAAACACCAGCTTCACATCCATCATCGGCCCGTAGGTGAGGAAGGCCAGTTTCGCCGACTGCGAAAAGCTCAGCATCTGTGCGGCGATAAAGGCATCTGAGGTACTGCACAACGACAATACGAAAGACAGCGCCATCATCGCGGGAACCGCCACCCAGTCCGACTCGGCAAAGGCGGCGATCACCGCCTGATCAACCTGAGTCCGATAAAGCGCGGTGATCAACACGCCAATGGTAAAGTACATCCCGACGTCGATAAAATCCCGCGCCGCCGTGCGCAACGCCGCCACCAACCGATCCGGCTTGCTATGATCATGCTCATGATCGTGATCATGCTCGTGAGAATGCTCCTCAGCGGCGGGCGCTTTGAGCATGCTTTTTTCGATGCCCTCGTAGATTTCCCTGCGCAAAATGCTGCGCGCGGAAAACTGGTGAACGATCACACCGATCAACACCGTCACCACATAGGCAACGCCGAGCCGCGACAGCGTCATGAACAACGGGTCGGCGCCAGAGAAAGCCGAGTAGGTGCTGAGGGCGGTGATCGGATTGATAATCGGCGCCGAGAGCATGTAAGTAATGGCGCAAGAGATCGGCAGTCCCTTGCGCACCAGCCGTCGGATCACCGGCACGATGGCGCACTCGCAGACCGGGAACACGGCGCCGAGCAAGCCGCTGAGCGCGATCGCCGCGTAGCGATTTTTTGGCAACAGCCGATCCATCAGACCCGAAGGCATGTAGGCATCGATGAACCCCGAAATCAGCGTGCCGAGCACGATATACGGCGCCCCTTCGAACAAGATACCGAGGAAGGCGAAAAAGAAATCGCCGTAGATGCTGGGTTCGGTGAAAGGCATGGTCGCTATGCGAAAGCCCGCAATGTGCAGATATTCCGCCGAAAGGCAAGGAAGCGAGCCCGGGGCAGACCGCTTCCACACAATGTATCAGTAGAACTACGAGGTATCGGTACAACGGAAGACCGACAGAAAACCCCACGCTCCTGCCGGCCTAAAATCAGGAAGCCGGCGAAGCCAGCCACCCTGAAAATCGATGGCGCTGCAAGCAGCCCCAATCCGTCACGGGTAACCGCCCGGAAAATGCGCATCTCACACCATTTTGAAAAAAAATACCACCACCCACCTCAAGTCGTTCATCGTGAACATTTAACACCTGTCACTAGACGCGTTCGATGCACAGGGTTTTGGGCAGCCCTTACGCATGGAAGCCCTAATAAGGAGCAGAGCGGCTGGGACGCGGACATTGCGGACCAATTTTCTTGCCCCCACCGGCGCACAGCTCAACAGCGACAGGGTTTCACCACGATCCCCGATTGATCGAGGCGGATTATTGAGCAT
>QIKC01000064.1 GCA_003232855.1 Verrucomicrobiales bacterium | reverse complement strand
TCGAGTCGGTTTGCCACGAATTACACGAGTGATTTGCAGCCTCTGGGGCAGGCGCAGGAGTTCACCTTCGAGGTGGGAGCCTTCCAGCCCGGATTTGTGCCGAACGCTGCCAACACCGGTCAGTGGGAAGAGAAGTGGATCGCGGCGGATCGCTCGGTCTACCGCTCCGACTACGCCTTTGCCGCGGGCTCGGCGCAGAGTATCGAGACGATCCCCGTCGGTGCGCAGGGTTACATCTGGGGCTTCGATTCGCGCACCGATGGCGTGGTGGAATGGATTTTGGTCAGCGATCCGAGTTGGGTCTGGGGTGCGGATGGCGCGCTGCATCAACCGGTCGATTGGACGGTGGGCAGCGCGGGTGATGTTGTGTTAGGTGACGTTGGCAATGGCGCTGACAGCTTCCACATGCAGACGGCTGCCCTACAGCTCGGCAGTGTGCCCGCCTCGGGTGCCGAGGCCTGGTTGGCTGAGCACTTTGTTGGCGAACTGGATTCTCCGGCTGCCGCTTGGGCCTCCGACCCCGATGGCGACGGCGTGACTAACACACTGGAGTTCGCCTTTGGCACCTCGCCCCATGATTCGTCCGATGCGGTGGTCGGCCGTGTCGGAGTGGTTCGTCAGTCGGGCTTGCATTACTTGACGCTCACCTTTGATGCGCAACCCCAGGCTTCGGTCAATTTCGAGGCCGAGGTTTCCAACGATTTGCTTAACTGGTCATCGGCCGGTGATAGTGTCGAAGTCGATCTCACCGGCGGTAAAGTCGAGTTGCGCGACACGCTGCCGATCAGTGGCCACCGCTTCTTTCGGCTCAAGGTTGCCCTCTAGTCTGCTGTCGAGTCCTGCAGCCAGCGGTCGAATTTTTTCGAGTGGTTGGCGTAATCGGGATAGCTGTCTGCGGTGTCGCCCTGCGGTCGATAGCGCCAGTGTTTATACATCCACAACCACGGTTCGGGAAAGTCTCGGATCATCGGTTCGAAGGCGTCCCAACAGCGTTGCGAAATTTCCGTGAGCGACGCGCCATCCGGGATTTCTATCGGGCCGGCAGTTTTCATCAAGTAGGTGCCGTCGTGGCAGGGGATACTGATTCCCGGGATGAGTTTGGCGCCGGTGCGGTCTTGTAGGAAGGCGTGCAGTCCGGTGACGCAGGTGGTGAACGAGAAGCAGTGGATCGGCACGGCGGATTTGTCGGGGTTCACCGTGAGGTCGGTGAGCATGGCCACGTGGCCGCCGGATTTTAACGCTTTGAGCAAGCGCAACGGCGCTCGCCGTGTGGGAATGACAGTGTGTCCGTGCTGTTCGCGCAGGCGGGTGAAGATCTCGGTGAGCTTTGGGTTTTTGAAATCTTGTGCGACGAGGGTGAACGGTTGGCCGCGCAGGGCCATCACGAGGCTGATCCATTCGAAGTTCCCGTAGTGGGGAGTGACCCAAATCGCGCCCTCTTCGATCGCGCGATCGAAACCGGCGCGATCCTCGCAATCGATCTGGATGTAGCGGGAGTAGTTATCGACGTCGAGTCGTGCCGCCCAGAAAAGCTCGCAGGTGCTGCGGGCGAATAGCTCGTAGCTGCGTTTGAGAATCGCCTCCGGGTCACTCTGGGGCAAGTGCCCCGCCGCCATCGCCGCGCGCAGGTTCTGCAGGCCGGTCTCGCGACCACGGCGGTCGAAAAGGTAGGCGAGAGATCCTAAGCCCCGAGCCATCGCCAGCATCGCCGGGCGCGGCAAGAGCGGGATGATTTTGTCCATCAGTCCGACCACGGCGGCTTCGATGCGGAAGATGATGGGCTTAGAGGTGGAGGACATGATCACAGGTCGGCATCGCCGGACGAAGCGCTAGGCTGCACGCTACAGGAGGAGAGTAAACGACGGAGTTCAAGAAACCTCTCAAACCAAAAACGCCCGAGCTTTGCAGCCCGGGCGCTTTGGAAACATGAAACACAAACAATTACTCACTAGGAGTAACAAGATCAGGGTAAAAAGTGTTTAAGATATGTCAACTATAAATAATATGAAATCTCATCTTTCGCAGTGGGATCGATGATTCTGGTTTCCCCGGCGGGGAAAGCCCGTATGGATAGGAGTTCGTGGCCTGTTCGAGCAGGATTTGGCTGCTGCCCCTCAATCCCAAAGAAAAATGACGATGCCCCGACGATTTTTACTGGCCTGTGGGCTGTGGGTGGTGGCTTGTGCTGCGGTGGGCTGTGATACTTTTGGCGGAGGCGAGCGATCCGACTATGACGCCGTCGCCTATCGGCCGCAGAATCCGGCGGCGGTGAAGGTTAAGGTCAGCTTGGAGAACGCGGCGGTTTATGTGATGGAGGGCGACCGCCCGCTATTGGTCACCGCCACCTGCGTCGGGCGAGCACACACACCGACTCCGACTGGCCGCTTCCGAGCTTTCAATCGCCTGCCGAGGAAGCGTTCCAACACCTACGGGTTCCATCTTAACAAAGGGGCGATCGTCTCCGGGAAGCGCACGAAGACTCCGCGCGGTGCGCGTTATGTCGGCTACCCGATGCCGAACTGGGTCGAATTCGCACCCGGTTATGGATTCCACACCGGCTACGTCCACCCGGTGCCGCGCAGTCATGGATGCCTGCGGTTGCACAAAAAGGTCGCACCGAAATTCTTCGCGCTGGTGCCGGCGGGGACGCCGATCGAAATTGCCCATAGGCAGCCCGAAGATCTGACCTTGGGGCGCAACCTGGCCCGTCCCACCGATTACACCGACCCCGATCCACCGAACAGCTACCTCGTGTCGCGGCAATACTTCGACGACCTCGAGCCCACCGCTCCGCTGTTCGCCAACTGACCCATCCTATGAGCACCGGTACCGAACAGCCCGACCCAAAACGCAAGCGCGCGCGCCGCGTCAACGTACGCACGCCGGAGGTGATGGAGCGCGTCCAGGCGGAGGTGGAGGAACACTATCGCAGCCAGGTGGTCGAGCGCCTGCGCACTTCCGGCGGCGAGCTGACCGTCGGTCGCACCACGGTGAAGCTGGCGCAGCAGTTCGGGTTTTGTTATGGCGTCGAGCGGGCGATCGATCTGGCCTACGCCGCTCGCCGGGTGTTCGCCGAGCGCGACATCTACCTCATCGGCGAAATCATCCACAACCCGGAGGTCAACCGGCAGCTGCGCGACATGGGGATCATGAACCTGGCCGGTGACGCGCCCGATGCCGTGCTCGCCGACCTCGGCCCCGAGGACGTGGTGATCGTCCCCGCCTTCGGAGCCGAGCTGCCGGTGATGCAGCAGCTCGAATCGCAGGGTTGCATGATGGTCGATACCACCTGTGGCGACGTAATGAGCGTGTGGAAGCGCGTGCGCCAATACGCCAAGGGCGGCTGCACCTCGATCATCCACGGCAAAGCGAACCACGAGGAAACCCGCGCGACATCGAGCCGCGCGCTGGGCTCTGGGGATGGCCACTTTCTTGTGATACTGACACTAGCAGATTGCGATTACATCTGTGATTACATCGTTGCGGGCGGCGACCGTGACGGGTTCCTCGAAAAATTTCGCGGATCGTACTCCGAGGGTTTTGATCCCGATGTTCACTTACAGAAGGTGGGCGTCGCCAACCAGACGACGATGCTCAAGGGCGAGACCGAGGAGCTGCAGCGACGCATCGCCCAGGCGATCGAGAAGCGTGATGGCGAGGAGAAGGTGGGCACGCAGAAGGCAGAGAATTTCCAATTTTTCGACACCATCTGTGGCGCGACACAAGAGCGCCAAGACGCGCTCTATGAGATGCTGAAGAAGCCGATGGACCGATGGACATGCTGCTGGTGGTCGGTGGTTACAACAGCTCGAACACCACCCACCTTGTGGAGATCGGTGGCGAGCGGGTGCCGTCGTTCTTTATCCGCGATTCGAGTTGCCTGGAATCGCTCGAACAGATCGTGCATTACGACCTCGAACAGAAGGAAGAGGTGAGCGTCTATTCGCAGGAGCTGCTCGATCCCGAGCGGCGGGTTGTGGTCGGGGTGACGGCCGGCGCGTCTTGCCCGAACAACCTCATCGAGGAGACCGTGCTGCGCGTTTTTGAGCTCCGCGGACACCCTGCCGAGGAAGTTCTGGCGAGCAAATAATCAGTGTTTTTTCCCGTCGCGCGCCAAATATTGCGCTCGCAGTCGTTTTTTCACCCCTCGG
>QIKC01000364.1 GCA_003232855.1 Verrucomicrobiales bacterium | reverse complement strand
CGATCAGGCGATGATCAAGGAGAAGGCGAGCGCGATGCCTGCGGAAAGTCCCTAGACGAGGGCGCTATTTCGTGGATTTCGGGCCGACGAGTTCGACGAAATTGCCATCCGGGTCGCGGACGATGGTCAGCGCCAGTGACGGATCGAGCGACGCCGGCAGGGTGGCCGGGCCGCGGGCGATCGGTTTTACGCCCGCTTTTTTCAAGCGGGCGAGCGCGGCGTCGGTGCTTTTCACGAAGACGGTGATGTAGCTGAAGCCGAGGGTGCTGTCGATGTGCGTCTGGTCGGCTTGGCCACCGGAGCCTTCGACTTGCATCAGCTTGAGCTTGGTGGCTTCCTCGCCGTCGGCGCCGCCGAGGGTGAGAAATTTGATGTTCAATATTTTGCTATCGGTGAGGCCGGACTCTTTGGCAAAATCGCCGGGCACGGTGAAGCCACCGGCGACGCTTCGGTGTAGAATTTGATCGATGCGTCGAGGTCGGCCACCACGCAGCCGAGGTCGATCGTGGTCTTGGCGAATTCGTCCTCCGCGCGTAAGTCGCCGAGGGCGAGTGTGGCGAGGGCGGCGGCTAGGAAGATTGGTGTTCTCATGGGTGTTGTTGGTCGGTTGGGTGGTTTGTTAGGAATTGGTCAAATGCGGAACGATTTTGAGAGGAAATTTTTTGGCGATGAGATCGAAGTCGCTGTCGTTGTGGAGCAGGTAGGCGCCGTGTTGGATCGTCGCGGCTGCGATAAAGGTATCCACGGTATTTTTGAGCGTAAGTCCGCTTCGTTTGAGTCCGCGATAGATGTCCGCGGCCATTTCGAATGTCTGCCGATCCATCGGCAAGTATTCGAGAGCGTCAAAGTGATGTTTTACTTTTCGATACTGCGCGTCATGGCGAGTTCCTCGTAGAACCTCAGCGAGCACATGCCCGCAGAGGCAGACGTCCTCGCCGGCGGCGAGAAGGGATTTTAGTCTTCGGGTGTGGGGGACATCGCGCGCGCGGAAGAAGTCGATCCAGACCGTAGAATCGATCAGAGCTCGCATAGTTCGCGGTCTGCTCTCATGGCCGACAGGTCGCCATCCCAGTCGATGTTGCCCTCGAGTTCTTGGAGTTTTGTAATTTCGAGACGCCTCACTAGCTCGCGCAAGGCGTGATCCACGATCTCTCTTTGCGTGGCGAGCCCCGTCAAGCGGCGAGCGGTCGCCACCACCTTCTCGTCGAGCACGATATTCGTCCGTTTCACATGTGTATGAAACTGGAGATTTGTGTGTATGTCAAGTGAGGCTTTTGTGATAACCGGTGGCGTTTTGTAATCGAATAATTCTGGGACTGTGGCAGAGTAATCGAAGTTGCCGCCGTGGAAATTGCGGGTGGCGAGAAATTTAACAAAGAAATAACACAACCCATGAACTTCCCAATCTACGCCAACGCCTTTCTCTGGGTCATCGCTGTCCCGGTGGTGCTCGTCCTGCTCGTCATCTTCTGGGTGGTGGGCATTTACAACGGTCTGGTCGGGCTGCGCAATAAGTTCAAAAACGCCTTCGCGCAGATCGACGTGCAGATGAAGCGCCGTTACGACCTGATCCCCAATTTGGTGGAAACGGTGAAGGGTTATATGAAGCATGAGCGCGAGACGTTGGAGGCGGTGATCGCGGCGCGCAGTCAGGCGACTTCCGCATGCGACGCGGCGGCGGCCGATCCGGGTAACCCGAAGAGCATGGGGGCGCTGATGGCGGCCGAGTCCGGGCTGGGCGGCGCTTTGGGCAAACTTTTCGCCCTTTCCGAGAGCTATCCTGATCTGAAGGCTAACGAAAACATGGCGTCATTGCAAGAGGAGCTGAAGACGACGGAGAACAAGATCGCCTTTTCTCGGCAACACTACAACGACAGCGTCATGGTCTATAATAACAAGCGCGAGATGTTCCCCTCCAGTATCGTCGCCGGCATGGGTAATTTTGCTGAGGCCGCTCTGTTTGAGATCCCCGACGACGATCGCGAGACGGTCGCCGAGCCGGTGGATGTGAAGTTTTAAGCGAATGGTGTCGGTACTTACCCATGGACTTTTTCGAACGTCAGGAGGCGGCGCGTAAGAGCACTCGCTGGCTGGTGGGCTGGTACGTGTTGGCGGTTTTCGGGGTGGCGGCGGCGATCGCGGCGTTGGCTTCCGGGGCGCTGTCGCTGGGCGGCGGGGTGGTCGGCGTGTCGGCGGATGGCATGCCGGTGCGGGCGAAGTTCTGGAACCCGGAGCTTTTGTTGAGCGTCGGTGGCGGCACCATGGTGATTATTTTGTTGGGCAGTTTGTTCAAATCGATGTCGCTCTCGGCGGGGGGCGCGGCGGTGGCGCGCTCGTTGGGGGGGCGTAAGATCGACCCGGGCACGGCGGACGCCGATGAGCGCAAGTTGCTGAACGTGGTGGAGGAGATGTCGATCGCTTCCGGGGTGCCTGTTCCCGAGGTGTATCTGTTAGAAAATGAGCAGGGGATCAACGCCTTCGCGGCGGGGCGCACCCCGAGCGACGCGGTGGTGGCGGCGACGCGCGGCTGTGTGCGGCTGTTGACACGCGACGAACTACAGGGGGTGATGGCGCACGAGTTTAGCCACATTTTGAACGGTGACATGAAGTTGAACTTGCGGCTGATGGGGCTGCTGTTTGGCATTTTGATGATCACGGTCATGGGTCGGGTGGTGCTGCGTTCGATTTTTTATTCGAGCTACGGGCGCAGGCGATCCTCGGGGAGCAAGGACGGTGGCGGGGTGATCGCGATCGCCGCGCTCGGAGTGGCGCTGGTGGTGGTCGGCTATCTGGGCGTGCTGGCGGCGAATTTGATCAAGGCGGCGGTGTCGCGGCAGCGGGAGTTTTTGGCTGACGCTTCGGCGGTGCAGTTTACGCGTAACCCGGACGGGATCGGCGGCGCTTTGAAAAAAATCGGCGGCTTGTCGGCGGGTTCGCGGGTGGTCGATCCGCACGCGGAGGAGGCGAGCCACATGTTTTTTGCTTGTGGGTTGAAGGCGAAGATGGCGGGTGCTTTCGCTACGCACCCGCCTTTGGAAAAACGCATTCGCGCTATCGAGCCGCGTTGGAACGGGCGTTTTCCGAAGGTGTCTTTGCCGGAGATCTCTGTCTCGGCGGCGGGCGGCGCTTCGCCGCAGGCGGCTGCTTTTGCGGCGGCTTCCACGCGACCGCAGCGTAAGCCGGTGGCTGGCGATCCGGTGGCGGCGTTCCTCAACGCTTCCGCGATGGGCGGCCTTGGTGTTTTGAGCAACGAGCAGGTCGAGCACGCGCGGGATCTCTACGCATCGTTGCCTGCCAATTGGGTGGAATCGGCGCATCACGAGGCCGGGGCGCAGGCGCTGGTTTTCGCGATGCTGGTGGCGCAAGATGACACGCTGCGTGCGGCGGAGATGGAATTGCTGCGCGCGGCGACCGACACGCTGACTTACGAAACGGTGATTTCCCTGCACGACGAAATCGGCGATCTGCATTCGTCGCGTAAGATCGCTCTAATCGATTTGGCCATCCCGGCGCTGAAGCGGTTGTCGCCGGACGAATACGAGCGTTTTCGCGAGCTGATGCGGCGGTTGATCGAGAGCGACCGGCAGGTGGATCTGTTCGAGTTCATGTTGCAGAAGATCGTCAGTCGCCACTTGGACATTTACTTCAATCGCCGTCCACCGGTGAAGGTGCGTTACAAATCGATGTCACGGCTGGCGAAGGAGGCGGCGGTGCTGCTGTCGACTTTGGCTTCCCTCGGGGTCGATAGTCAAGCGGAGGCGGAGGCGTCGTTCGCGGCGGGCGCGGCGGAGATCGAGCCGCACATCGGCGGTAAGCTCGAGCTCAAGGAGGGATCCGATTGTGGCCTGGCGGCGATCGACGCGGCGTTGGAGCGCTTTGATGCGGCGAGCCCGCTGGTGAAAAAGTTGCTGCTGGTGGCCTGTGGCCGGGCGGTGATGCATGACGGCGTGGTGGCCAGCGATGAGGCGGAGTTGCTGCGGGCGATCGCCGATACCATCGGCTGTCCGATCCCGCCTTTCGTCGCGACGGAGAACGCGGCCTAGACAGTTGGGGTCAGCACGCCTTAGTAGCGGGCGTGGCGGAGGAAACTCAAGAGCAGAGAGTAAAGGTGCCGTTCTGGCTGTGGCCGAACGTGCTGTGCCTCGATGCGCCGCTGGTGGCGGTGGCGTGGCAGTATTTTTTCACGGCGGTGTTTCGCATGCAAGTGCCGCCCTCGAACTATCTCGTGCTGGGTCTGGTGGTGTGGGTGATCTATTCGGCCGATCGGTTGTTCGATGCACACCGCCTGAAGGCGCCGACGACGGCGGCGCTGCGCCATCGGTTCTACAGGGCGTGTTTTGTGCCGATGTTAGTGCTGACCGTGTTGCTGGCCGCGTTGGCGGGCTACCTGTGTCTGACTGTTCTGCCGACTCAGCTCTTTTATTGCGGTATGGTCGGTGCGTTTTTCGTAATCGCCTATTTCGTTCATCGGCTGTGGGTGAAGGGGTTGATGCTGGTGGTGTTGCCGAAGGAGGTGTTCGCCGGTTTTGTGTTCGCGATTGGCGCGACCTTGGCCGGGTTCGTCTGGACTGGCGAGGTGTCGATGGGTCGCAAGCCCACGGTGTTGGTGTCGCCCGAAGTGTTGTGGTTCGGCGCGCTGTGCGCGTTGAACTGTCTTGCGATTTCGGTTTGGGAGCGACGTTCGGACGATGGTAATGATGGCAATTCATTGGCGCAGTTGTGGCCGGGATCGGTGCGCGTGTTTCCCGCCTTTGCCTGTGCTGTCGCCGTCGCTGCCGCCGGTTTTGCTTTCTGGCACCGCGCCGCTGTGGCCTTCCCGGTTTTTCTCGGTGTCGCGCTGGGGATGGCGGCGCTCGCCTTGCTAGCGCTGGCCGCCGACCGCTTCAGGGCGGAGGCGTTGCGGGTGTTCGCCGACCTCGCCGTGCTGATGCCGGCGTTGGTGTTATTGCCGATTTCACCGTGGGTTTCGATCGGGTAGCACGCGTCTATTGCGGACTGGAGCGGCTGGTGTTCGGCGGGCGCTTGCAGCGCGCCCGCTGTGCGCATCTGGGGCGCTTCGTCGCCGCTCGGAAAATTCTTTTGTTAGGGGATGGCGATGGGCGGTTCCTAGAGGCGCTGCTCGCCGCGGGCGGCAGCGCCGAAATCCTCAGCGTCGATGCCAGTGCGCAGATGCTGAAGCTCTCCCGGGCGCGGGTTGGTGATGCCGCCGGCAGGGTGCGATTTTGTCATTCGTCGATCGAGGACTTCGAGCCTGCGGATGGGTTCCGGCCCGATTTGGTGGCGGCGCATTTCTTTTTCGACTGTTTCGACGATGCGGAGATCGTTGCGGCGCTGCGCCGTATTTCGGGCTGGATCGCGCCTGGTGGGGCGATGGTGGTGACTGATTTCGCTCTCCCCGAGGGCGGTTGGTGGCGGCGGCTATCGGGGCGGGTTTTGATCGCGATAATGCTGACTTTTTTCCGCATGACCGCTGGAATCTCCGCCCGTCGCTTGCCGGATTTGCAGGGGTTGCTGCGTTTTGGCGGCTGGCGGCGGTGTGCGGGGACATCGTTTCGACGGGGATTGGTGAGCTCCGCGCTGTGGTTGCCGCCTGTGGGGAAAGATCCTTGAATCCCGGCTTTTCAACCGCTACGGTGAGAGTGGTCGCCCCCCCTCTCCCGACCTGCTGGTTACCCATTCGCGTTGGGGGGAGGTGTCGGCTAAATGCACTAATAAATGGTAATTAATAATTACCCAAACCCCAAATAAGACAAAAAATGAAAACAAAACGAAACCTGAAGGGCTTTACTCTAATCGAGCTCCTGGTGGTCATCACGATTATCGCTATTTTGGCGAGCGTGTCGGTCCC
>QIKC01000147.1 GCA_003232855.1 Verrucomicrobiales bacterium | reverse complement strand
ACCAGATGTTCTTGTAGCCGGGACGGAAGCTTCCTTTGTAAGTGCGAAACGGGAAGGTCGCGAATTCAAAAACTCCCCAGCCCGCACGGACAAGGGTGCGGTAACTGCCGTTGATTACGCCGATGCTCGCTCCGTAGATGGAGCCTTCTGTCTCGGTGGTGCGTGCCCAAGTGGTGAGGATGTTGCCCACCGCGCGACTGAGTTTGCGCACCCTGTCATACCTTTCCCCGGGAGGGGACTGGAAGTCTGCGAAACAGGTGGACGCGGTGAACAGGCAGGCGGTGATGGCGAGAAGAGTGAGTTTTTTCATCGTTGGGTGCATCAGGTTAGGGGGGTAATGGGGCTTTTGACAACCTCAAATTTCGAAAAAACGTCTAAATCTGATCTTCGGGGGGCTGTGGTCGCAAAATTCGCTGAGTCTGTCAGTAAATAACATCGAGATATGCGTTGCGATTATATGATGGGCTTCCTATGGTGCGCGTCGCATGCACGAGCAGGTACAAACATTGATTGACGCAGGGAAAATGGACGCCGAAGTCGGCGAAAAAATTTCCACATTGGAGCCGGGGGTATTTTGCCTTCACAAGAGTTGGGGGCCGGGTGTCGTCAGTGAATGGGATCTTTTCGGCGACAAGCTGATCATCGATTTCGAGGAGAAACCGGGGCATGCCATGAAGCTCCAGTTCGCCGCCAATTCGCTGAAGGTGCTCGATGGCGACCACATTTTTGCCAAATGGGTTGGCGATAAGGAGAGCACCCAACAGCTAGCGATCGATGATCCAGTGGGTTTTGCCAAGGCGGTGCTATCCAGTTTCGGCGGTTCGATGCTGCTCGATAGCTGGGAGAAAATCGTCAAGGGGCGCATCGTCCCCGAGGCAAAATACCGGAGTTGGTGGGAGTCCTCCAAGAAGCAGATCCGCAGTGACCGACGATTCGTTCTGCCATCCAAACGTAATCTGCCCTTCGAGTTACGTGACGAGAGTGTCAGCCCGGTCGAGGCGCTGCTCGGCGATTTCGAGGTGGCGAAGGACATCAAAGCGAAGATCGCGGTGTTGGAGTCGATTCGTAAGGATCTCGGGGTTTTCGACGAGCCGATGGTCGAGCTCGAGGGAATCCTCAAGGCGGCTTCGTCAACGGTGACGGTCGTCCTCAGGCGCACGCCGGGAGTGGCTATCGAACTGTTGTTAGCACGCGATGATCTCGTCGCGGATATCGACGGATTGGATCAGGCCGAGGGCTTGCAACTCGCAGACGTGGTGCGCGACAACGCCGAGCGGCTGCCGGAGATTGTCAAAGGCATGGGAGTGGGTCGTCAGCGTCAGGTTTACGCGGCGATGGAAGGAATTTTCGGTGATACGTGGGTCGAGCAACTGCTCAGCCGGCTCGAGGGCTCAGGCGCCCGGGCGATTTCCGAGATCACCAAATTCCTCAGTGAGAACGGCAAGGGAGAGCAGCTTTCTTCGCACCTGGCCAATGGGCTCGGCCGCCGCGGTCTGGGCGCAGAGGTTCTGGCTTGGATCTGTAAGGAACGCGAGGGGCTCGCCGCCGACACCTTTGTTCGCAAAGGAGTGACCGGCGCGATCATCGGAGCGCTGGAGCGCGACCATCTCGACGAAACGACGCCGAAGACCAACCGCCTGCACGACTTGCTGATGGACGACAAGGCGCTGATTCCCGCCCTGCTCGGCGATGCCGATACCACGGAGATTCGTCACTTCACCCGTCGCATTCAGGCGACGCCAGTTTTTGAGGGGCTGAATAAAAATTCGCTGCTAGCGCGCATCGTCAAATCGTTCCCCCAAGTCGAAGACCTCATCTCTGGTGACCAAGCCGAGGGCGCAGACGAGACGCCCAGCGGCCTGATCGTCTCTTGGAAAAGCCTCAAAGAGCGCCAGGAGAAGCTCGACAACATCATCAACAAGCAGATCCCGGAGAACATCAAAGAGATTTCGGTCGCCCGTGAACATGGCGATTTGCGAGAGAACTTCGAGTTCAAAGCGGCCAAACAGCAGCAGGCGGTTCTCGCCCGCCTGCGTGCCGAGCTCGAGGACGAAATCAGCAGAGCCCAGGGCACCGATTTCAGCGAGGCAGACACCAAGAGTGTGTCGGCCGGAACCATCATCGATTTCGAAGATGTCGCCACCGGAGCGGCGGAGACCGTCACCGTGCTCGGCGCTTGGGACACCGATCCCGACAAACAGATCATCTCCTACCTCACGGGTATGGGGAAGGAGCTCATCGGGAGAGTTCCCGGTGATGAGGTCGAATTGCCGACCGAGAACGAGGGCGAAACGCGCACCATCCGGATCACCGGCATTCGCGCTTTCAACGGCTAGAGTAGCTCCTCCCTCTCAAAAAAATTCCGCCCGTTCCTGTCATCCGCTGACAGGGCGCGCGCGTCCTTAACTTCATCGATAACAACTACATAGAACCAACTCGATATCATGTCAGCAAGCACGATCACTAAAATCACAGGCAGAGAAATCATGGACTCCCGGGGTAACCCGACGGTCGAGGTGGACGTCGAACTGGAGGGCGGTGCCCTCGGGCGGGCGGGCGTCCCCAGCGGCGCTAGCACCGGCGAGCACGAAGCCTGGGAACTGCGCGACGGGGACAAATCCCGCTACCGCGGTAAGGGCGTGCTGAAGGCCGTCGCCAACATCAACGGCGATATCGCCGCAGCGCTGATCGGCGCCGACGCCGCCGACCAGAAGGCGGTCGACCAGGTGATGCGCGACCTCGACGGCACAGCCAACAAAAAAGTTCTTGGCGCCAACGCCGTGTTAGGTGTCTCCTTGGCCAGCGCCAAAGCCGCCGCCGCAGCCGCCGGCCTGCCGCTCTATAAACACCTCGGTGGCGACGCTGCGGTGACACTGCCGGTACCGATGATGAACATCATCAACGGCGGCGAGCACTCCGATGCGCCGATCGATTTTCAAGAGTTCATGATCATCCCCAAAGGGGCGCCGAGCTTCTCCGAGGCACTGCGCTACGGCGCCGAGATATTCCACTCCCTAGCGGCAGTTCTCCACGACCGCGGGCTTTCCACTGCCGTCGGCGACGAGGGTGGGTTCGCCCCGAACCTCAAATCGGCAGAAGACGCCCTCGAGGTGATCTCCATCGCCGTGGAAAAGGCCGGCTACTCCCTCGGCGAGCAGATCGGGATCGCCCTCGACGTCGCGTCGAGCGAGTTCTACGACACCGAATCCGGGAAATACGTATTCAAGAAATCCGACGGTTCGAAGCGCAGCGCCGCCGAGTTGGTCGATTACTACGCCAAGCTGCAGGCGGACTTTCCGATCATCTCCATCGAGGACGGCTGCGACGAGAACGACTGGGACGGCTGGAAAATCCTTACCGACAAGATCGGCGCCAACACCCAATTGGTCGGCGACGATCTGTTCGTCACCAACGTCGATTTCCTTCAGCGCGGGATCGACAACGGCATCGCCAACTCCATCCTCGTCAAAGTGAACCAGATCGGCTCCCTCACCGAGACATTGGCCGCCGTCTCGCTGGCCATGGACAGCGATTATACCGCCGTTATCTCCCATCGCTCCGGCGAAACCGAGGACGCGACCATCGCCGATATCGCCGTCGCCACCAATGCCGGGCAGATCAAGACCGGATCGCTCAGCCGTTCGGATCGGATCGCCAAATACAACCAATTGCTCCGCATCGAAGAAGAACTCGGTGCAAACGCTGTATATGGTGGTAAGTTGAAAGTCTAGAAATCTAGACTTTTTATGGGAAATAAAAAATCGAACCGAGTTCCAGACCGGTTCAATCGGCAGTCTGCAGGTCTCGATGTCTGGCAACGGTTGACCCGCTTCGTGGTCTTGGGCTCCTTCGTCGGGCTCGTCTTCACTCCCGAGTGGGAACGGCTCCGGGCAGAGGACGAGGAGAATGCTCGCTTGGAGCAACGCCGAGATACCTTGCTTGAGGAAAAGGAAAGCAAGTGGGAGGAGCGCCGTCGTGGGGCAGGGGATCGCGAGTATTTGGAGCTGATCGCCCGCGACAGGCTCAATTTGCAACTTCCCGGTGAAACGATCATCCGCATCGATCGAGACGGCGAGGCGGGTTGACGCGTCGACGCAGTCGGGTGAAAACGGGGGGCGGCCTCCCTGTCAGATTATCACTAGTTGCCCAAAAAAGGTACAATTGTACCTTTTTTGGGCAACTAGTGCTTC
>QIKC01000054.1 GCA_003232855.1 Verrucomicrobiales bacterium | reverse complement strand
TCAAGGATCTCCCAAGCCCTCTGGCGGAAAACTTGCCGAGCATCGAGGAGATCGAGGCCGAGTTGGAAGCCCGCGGGATCGTGGGAATGCCGGAGGAGGGGGAGGATGAATAGTCCGTTCGCAATCAGTGGCACGTTCCTCGTCGCCGAGCTGAACGCCCAGTTCGGCGAGTCGGCCAAGCCGGAAACCGCGATCAAGGCCAATCTGGAGGGGCTGGGGTATGGTGAGTGAGTGGAAAACTCTACCATTGGGTGACGTAAATACCCTTCAGCGTGGCTTCGACCTGCCTAAGCAAAAGCGAAAACCAGGCAAGGTGCCGATCGTTTCGTCATCGGGTATCAGCGACTATCATTCCAAGGTTGGCGTTCAAGGTCCTGGTGTTGTGATAGGGCGCTATGGCACCATCGGGAAGGTGTTCTTGGTTAACGAGGACTACTGGCCGCTGAACACGACGCTCTGGGTTAAGGATTTTCACGGCAACGCCCCACAGTTTTCGTCGTATCTCCTTCGCACAATCGATTTCAGGTCTTGCAGTGACAAAAGTAGTGTCCCCGGGGTGAATCGTAACGATCTGCACCGCATTCTCGTCCAGCTCCCACCCCTCCCCATCCAAAAGCGCATCGCGCACATCTTCGGGACGCTGGACGACAAGATCGAGTTGAACCGGCGGATCAACGCGACGCTGGAGGCGATGGCGCGGGCGCTGTTCCGCAGTTGGTTCGTCGATTTCGACCCCGTCCGCGCCAAGGCCGACGGACGCCAACCGACCGCCCTCGACCCCGCCACCGCCGCCCTCCGCGACGCCCTGCTGCCGAAGCTGCTCTCCGGCGAATTGGATGTTGCCGAAACTGAGGCTCAAGCGGAACTTGCCCTATTATGAGCGCCATCAACACAGCCGAGGATCTTCTCCTCCTCCGCGAATCGGTGGACGTGGAGTTCAAGACGGCTGCCGGGCGTGATGGGAAGGGTGCCGTGCCGGAGTCGATGTGGGAGACTTACAGCGCCTTCGCCAACACGGTGGGTGGCACGATCTATTTGGGTGTCGCAGAACGGAAGGACGGGGTTCCTGAGATTACCGGAATCGAAGATGTCGCTCGCGTTCGGAGGGATCTGTTCAACATGGCGAACAACCGCAGCAAGGTAAGCGCGAACGTGCTCACCGATGACACCGTCCGCGAGCTGCAGATCGATGGGAAAACGATTATCGAGATCGAAATCCTGCGCGCGAGGCGTCCGGTGCGTCCAGTTTTTCTCGACGGCAACCCGCTGGGCAATACCTATCGCCGACAGAATGAGGCCGACCAGCGGCTGCCCGACGAGTTGGTGAAGCGGATGTTGGCGGAGCAAATCGATGAAGGGCGCGACGGCCACATTTTGAAGGGCTTCGGGTTCGACGATCTCGATGGCAGCACCTTGAAGATTTATCGACAAGTATTCGCCAACCGGGAGCCGGGGCACCCTTGGAACGAGATCGACGATCTCGCGTTCTTGGGAAAAATCGGGGGATGGAGGAAGAATCGCGAGACCGGCGAGGAGGGACTAACCCTTGCCGGTCTGCTGATGTTCGGCACCCACCCGACGATTCAGGAAGAGCTGCCGAACTACATGCTCGATTACCAAGAGCAGGACGCGGAGGATCCCGGGCAGCGTTGGACTGACCGCGTCACGCTAGACGGCAAATGGTCGGGCAACCTCTACGAGTTCTATCGAAAGGTTTACACCAAGCTCACCGATGGGCTTAAGGTTCCCTTCGAGTTGAAGGACGGTGAGCGGCAGGATGACACGCCGGTACACGTCGCGCTGCGTGAGGCTTTAGCGAATGTGTTAGTGCATGCGGATTATTCTGACCGCGCCTCCGTCTTGGTGGTGAAGCGCGCTGCGATGCTACGTTTTCGTAATCCCGGGTTGATGCGGATTCCGCCATCCATCGCGCTGGTCGGTGGGGAGTATGACTGTCGCAACCGTATCCTCCACCAGATGTTTCGTTATGTCGGTGTTGGCGAGCAGGCGGGGTCGGGGATTCCGAAAATCCTACAGGGGTGGCAGCAAAACCATTGGAAGCAGCCTTCGCTGACAGAGAGCACTGAGCCCTTCGACCAAACCCTACTGGAGCTCCATATGCTCGACCTTTTCCCCGAGGGGGTGATCGAGGCGCTGCAGGCGCGTTTTCCTGAGGGCTGGGATCGGCTCGGCGAGATCGGTCGCACGGCGTTGGCCGTAGCGATGACAGAGGGGACGGTCAATCACGCCCGGTTGGGTGCTTTGTGCGAGGCTCATCCGGTGGATTTGTCGCGGGTGCTCCAGGATCTCACTCATGGGGGCTTCCTCGAATCAACGGGAGGACGTGGAGCGGTCTACCACCTTCCAGGCGAGGCTCCCGCAACCCCTGAGGAAGTGTTCGGTCGTGCAGTATCTGAAGAAACGGCTCTTCCCAGCTCCCCTGTTTTGGCGGGCAGCTCCCCTGTTTTGGAAGGCAGCTCCCCTGTTTTGGCGGACAGCTCCCCTGTTTTGGAAGGCAGCTCCCCTGTTTTGGCGGAGATTGGGTCTCGCGATTCTCAGGGCAGGTTTCTCCATGACCGGCTGCATTTGCCATTGATTGATAATTTGGATAATTTAGCAATCCCCTTCCGGCATCGCCTTGAGAGCCTGGCCGAAGAGCCGCGGACGAAGGGGAAGCTGGATCGAGAGGTGATGGTCGAGGTGATCAAAAAAGTGTGCTCGGGGCACTTCGTCACCTTGCGTAGCCTCGCGACTCTGCTCGATCGCAAACCGAATGCTCTGCGCGAGGGCTACCTCTCGAAGCTCGTCAAAGCGCGAGATCTCAAGCTGGCTTTTCCGACGACACCGAACCACGAACTACAAGCTTATGTGGTGGTGATAGCGACGGCGGACGCGAGCGAACGAGAAGAGCCGGGAGACTCGCCGCCAGTGTCCACATGATCAAGCTGCGCGAAGTTCGTTAGCCGCGCAGGGCGGTGATGGCGGTGGCCATGTCGGGGGCTTTGAAGGCGGAGGTGCCGGCGACGAGGACGTTGGCGCCAGCGGCGGTGGCGACCGGGGCGGTGGCCGCATCGATGCCGCCGTCGACTTCGATGTGGAAGGCCAAATCGCGTTCGGCGCGCAGGGCGACGGCGGCTTCGACCTTGGGCATGGTCTCTTTTGCCATGAAGCTCTGGCCGCCGAATCCGGGGACGACGGTCATCACGAGCAGTAGATCGATTTGGTCGAGGAAGGGGAGTGCCGCGTCGAGCGAGGTGGCGGGGTTGATGGCCAGCCCGGCGCTGAGGCCGGCGGCGCGGATACGGCGCAAGGTCTCGCCGACCGGGTAATCGGGCTCGACGTGGATGGTGATGTTGTTCACCTCGGTTTCGATGAAACGGTCGAGGTAGTGGTCGGCGCGCTCGATCATCAAGTGGGCGTCGAGATAGGCGTCGGGCGCGGCTTGGCGCACGTGTCGGATGAAGCTGGGGCCGTAGGAAATGTTGTCGACGAAATGCCCGTCCATGACGTCGAGGTGTAACCAGTCGGCGCCGGCTGCTAGCGCGCGGTCGCATTCGGCGCCGAGTTGTGTCCAGTCGGCGGCGAGCAAGGAGGGGGCGACGATACTTTGGTTGAATTTGGCCATCTCCGGCTACTATCTTCCGCGCCGCGCCGCCCGCAAGGCCCGCGCGCTGACTTTGCCTAATTTCCTCGCCATGACCCAACTTCCCGAAGAACCCGCCGCCGAACCGTTGATCGATTTGCACAGCGATACCTATTTCATGGGGCAGGCGCTGCGCGAGGCGCTGAAGGCTTACGAGCGCGAGGAGGTGCCGGTGGG
>QIKC01000317.1 GCA_003232855.1 Verrucomicrobiales bacterium | reverse complement strand
CGGCGGCAATCTGAGACAGATGCGAATCGAACAGGGCGAGCAGGGAGCGGTTGCCGATATTCCCAGTGCTCACCAACAACAAACGCTTCGGCGCTCAACCGCTTAACAGTACCTCGCTTAACAGTACCTGGCACTTAATTTGCTTAATTTCCACCACCGGCCGCACGAATTTGCCGTCGCTTAACAGTACCTCGCTTAACAGTACCTGGCACTTAATTTGCTTAATTTCCACCACCGGCCGCACGAATTTGCCGTAGGCTATGCAGGGAGGCTTCGCATTCTGGTGCGCTTCGCTGGTGATCATCCGGGGCAGGCTGAGGCCGCATCTTTGGCGCCGCTGCGAACGGCGCTGGCGCACCCAAAAAAATTTACCGCCTTTTCGATTGTGCGGATCGCCGTGTTTCGATAGAAACGGCTCACACCTTTCCGATCAAATTACCTTCCACCCACCTTACCCATGCCCCATCTCCTCGCTCAAGGCCCCCTGCCTGTCGCCCCGCTCATCGCCCTGCTGGTTTTCGGCATCGTCCTGCTCCTCGTCCTCATCCTGCGATTCAAACTTCAGGCCTTCCTCGCCCTGATCGTCGCTTCGGTCGCGGTCGCGGCAGGTGCCATATTCGTTAACGGCAAGGCCGAAAAAGTGTCGATCGAATCGGGATCCGCGACCGCCGAAACGTTTTCCGTGACCGCCCCTGGCCACGGGCGAGAAATCCGCGCCAAAGTGACGATCAGCGGCTGCGAACCGACCGCCTACAACGGCGATTGGAAAGTCACCGCGATCCCTGATGGGAACACGCTCGTATTCAGATACAAAGAAACGCGTCCCGCAGAGACCATCCCCGGAATGATCGTCAAGGGCGGCAGCCTGATGAACCCATACGCGATTTCGCTCACCCAGATCGGCAATACGGTGGTCAAGGGGATGGGCGGCGCGCTCGGCTTCATCGCCACTATTATCGGCATCGGCGCGATCTTTGGCGCCCTGCTCGAACACTCCGGCGGCACCCAGTCGCTGGCCAAGTCGCTGCTCGCCAAGTTCGGTGTCGACCGGGCACCGTGGGCGATGCTGCTCACCGGCTTCATCGTCTCCATCCCGGTATTCCTCGATGTGGCGCTCGTCATCCTCGCGCCGCTGCTCTACGCGCTCGCCCGCGACACCAAGAAACCGTTGCTCACCTTCGGCCTGCCGCTGATCGTCGGCTTGGCGATAACGCACGCCTTCGTTCCGCCGACGCCCGGCCCGGTCGCAGTCGCATACATCCTCGGGGTCAACCTCGGTTGGGTGATCCTGTTCGGCCTCATCGTCGGCCTGCCCACCGCCGCCATCTGTGGCCCGTGGCTCTGCTCCAAAATCGCGAAACGCGTCGATGTCCCCACTCCGCCCGACATCGACGAGCCCGAAAACGCGGACCACCCCCTGCCCCCCTTTTCCCTGATCGTCGCGCTCGTCGCCCTGCCGATCGTGCTCATCCTCGCCTCGACAGTCGTCGAACAAATCGCCGCCGCCGGGCTCGACCCGGATCTCTCCAACTCCGCGCGCAAACCCGCCCTCGCCGCCGCCCTCGCCGAGAGCTCGCCGCTATTGCAGATCATCCACTTCATCGGCCACCCGGTAGTCGCCCTGCTCGGCTCGACACTCCTGGCGATTTGGTTCCTAGGGACAAAACGCGGAGCCTCCCGCGAAGAGATCCTCGAAGTCTCCACCAAAGCGCTCGGCCCGGCCGGCATCATCATTCTCATCACCGGTGCCGGTGGTGTGTTCAAAGGCGTGCTCATCGCCACCGGCATCGCCGATGCCCTGGCCGACGCCTTTGGCGGCAGCGGCATCCCGGTGATCGCGCTCGCCTACATCTTCGCCGCCCTAGTGCGCATCGCCCAAGGCTCCGCCACCGTCGCCATGCTCACCGCCGCCGGGCTAATGACCGGCTTCACCGGCGACATGTCGCAACCGATGCTCGCCCTGATCGCCTGCGCCATCGCCGCCGGCGCCACCGGTTACTCACACGTCAACGACTCCGGATTCTGGATGATCTCCCGCTACATGGGCATGAGCGAAAAACAGACATTAAAAACTTGGTCGCTGCTCTCCGTCGCCATCTCGCTGGTGAGCTTTTCCATCATCGTCCTCCTCAGCCTGTTCGTAAAATAGCCCCGGCACCCCGTCGCCGCACTTGTGGAATCGCCCATCCTGTGACACCATCAAGTCCCCGCCAGCAGCATGCAGCTCTTCCTCCACCGATCCGGCACCAGCCCGTTCCTCACAGCATTTTTCCTGCTGCCGCTCACTCTGTGCTACACCGGCTGCCGCCAACAGCCCGACCCCGAAATCGACAAAGCGGCGCAGTATGGCGTCCCCAAACAGCACTTTGAATACTGCGAGCTGAAACCCGTGCTGCAAGAGGTCGATCCCACCGGCGGCCTCTCCGCGCTAACCAGTGTCATGCGCTACTGGGATGCCGAGGCCGACGAAGCAAAGCTCGCCGAAAAGTACCCACCGAAAACTCTCGATGCGGGCTACAGCATCCGCAGACTGCGCCGCATCGCCATCGACGAAGGCATCATGGCCTTCGCGCTGACCATGAACGAGCGTTCCCTAGAACAAATATCCGAACAACTCGCCAACGGTCGACCAGTAATCGTCAATATCGAACTCGACCCAGAAGGCTACCCCGACCTCGAGGCCAGCGCACCAGCCACGACGCAAAAACGCTACGCCATCGTCTTCGGACAAAGCCACGACCAGTTCCTCCTCATGGACACCGGCCACGGCGTGATCCGAATCGGCAAGCAAGCCTTTGAAACCATGTGGTCAAAGGGACACCACGCGGCACTAATCTGTTCGGCGAACTAGGAATCCAAATTCCTAACACTTCACCATCTCCCGCCCGACCCCAGCGCCCTCGACTAGGTGCGCGAATTCGATCCCGCCCACCGCGCCGTCGGCGCCCAGATCGAAGCTCACCCACCCCGCCTGCATCCTAACATCCTCAGAACGCATTCCCGCCGCACCGCAGTTGATACACGCCGTATCCGGAGTGCGCGCATCGCGCAGCGCCCAGCGAATGTGCTTATGCCCGTGCAAATAAACCGCCGGCCGATGCCGCGCCACCAGCGCCGCGAAAGCCTCATCGCGCAGCATCTTATGATCCCAAGCCGCCTCCACCCCCGCCGGGTAAGCGTAGGGAAAATGCCCGACCAACACCACACGCCGCCCCTCCCCCGCCAACGCCCCTAACCGAGCGTCCAGCTCCTCCTCCAAAGCCGCGTCAAACAAACCGTTGGAACGCACCTTGAACGGTCGCGACGCATCGACCCCCACCACCGCCAGCCCATCGCCAAATTCGCGCACGACCACCCGCTCCCCCTCCGGAAACGCACCGTGCGGAAAATGCTTCTCGTAGCGCTGCGAGCGCACGCTACACGGCGTATAGCGATCATGATTCCCCGGGATCACCACCAGCCGATCCCCCCATTTTTCGTACAGCGGCGCAAAAGCCTCCGCCGCATCGCGGAACTCCGCCTCCAGCGACATCGTGCTCAAATCGCCAGAAAAAACCACCAAATCCGCCTCCTCCTCAACGATCGCCCGCGCCGCCCGCCACGCCAGATGCGGCGGAAATTTGTGACGCCGCCGCAGCGCCAAATTCGCCAAGCCCAGAAAGCGCTTCGGATAGTAAAAATCCCAATCGGGGCGCAAGCGCCAAAAGTGGATATCGCCAAAATGGAGAATGCGCATAGAAAAAATTGGCGTCCCCGGCAGGAATCGAACCTGCATCTAAGGTTTAGGAAACCCTTGTTCTATCCGTTGAACTACGGGGACA
>QIKC01000111.1 GCA_003232855.1 Verrucomicrobiales bacterium | reverse complement strand
AGTGCGTAGAAGTCGAAGCCGATGTTCTCCGGGCGATCCGCCCAACTTTCGGGGATCGGGCGTACCTCCCGCCGCGCCTCGGCAAAGGCTTTCCAGAGTGAACGCTGCTCGTCGGAACTCAGTGAATTCAGCTCTTTTTTGTTTTGATTCTGGTTGGCATCGTCCGGCGCGGCATCTGCTTTCACCTGAACCGCGGTTATCGCGGGAATGGGCGGTCGGGTTATTTCAGGCAGTGTCGATAGGATCTCGCGCTCTGCATGAACAGTTTCTGTCTGCACCTGTTCACCCTGTTTGTCAGAGAATGGCACCGTGTCTGTGAAAAAGAAAAATGCGGTCAGCAACAAGGCGCTGGCAATGGCGGGGTAAATAATGTTTTTAAGTTTCATGGTGTTTTTGAGGATATGGGGCAGTGCTGAGGAGCGTTGTAATGCTCGAATAATGCGATTAATGATTTGCCGCTCAACTTGCAAGCATTTGCAAATGTCGTGACGAGAGGGGAAAATGGAAAATATGGGAAATATGAAGGCGTTAAGAGATGGGGTGTCTGTTTTTTGACAGAATTAACGGAGTTAACGTAACCATTCAGGTGCCTGCTGGCATTTTTTCGGGGTTCTGTGATTTAAATCTGACGACGGATTTTTTGACAGAATTAACAGAATTGACAGAATTATTGGGGGACGGCTGCGCCGCCGTCGTTGCGTCTTAGGTGCGTGAGGGATATGCGGAGGTGCGAGTGGGACTCTTGCTGAACGCTGACAAACGACTTTTCGAGACCTGAATGGTTACGAATGAATTAACAGAATTTTTGGAGGGCTGAGCAATAGAAGAAATTTTCTGGTTACTGGTTGCTACACAACAAGTGGCCAGATCGTTACAGCCGGGCGGAAACTATTTTTCGCCGACGCTCCCGGTAGCCTCCTGGAAGCCTGCGCGCCGTTTGGCCTTTACTCCGTCGGGCGTTTGCGGCTTGAACCCGACATCCCAGTAGCGGCGGAAGGGGGTGCCCTGCCGCTGCGACGCGGGCGCGAGCAACCAGCGGGCGAGGCGCTCGCTGGGCGAGGCATCCGCGGCAGGGGGGGCGGCGAAGCGCCGTCGCCAGTGGAGAAGTTCGTCTGGAGCCGTCGGGACGAGCACGTCGCGGGCGTTGAAACGCATGCCTACCAGCGATTCGGCGAATTCCACGAACCACGAATCGAGATCGAACCCCAGCGGTGCGATCTCGAAGACGGCGCAGTCGCCACGGGTGTCAGCAGCGATCAGGCGTAAGCCTCCATTTTCGAATTCGACGCTCTGCAGTGGCTCGCGGAACGCCCACGGCGGGGCGATCAAGGCGCCGCCTTCCGCATCCCAGAGGCGCAGCATCCCGTCATCACAGCCGGTCGCGACGCGGCGCGAGTCGGAGCTGATGGCGATGGCGCGCACGATTTCGGGGTGCGGTAGTGGGTCGATGGCGAGCTCGCCGCGCGCGATGTCCCAGACGCGGACGGTGGCATCGTCGGAACCGGCGGTAACGAGACGGAGCCCGTCGTGGGAGAACTTGGCTACGATTCCCTCGTCGGGGCAACCTTCCTCGTGTGACAAGGGTCGTGTTATCGGTTCGCCGGTAGGGAACTTCCAAACTCGGGCGGTATTGTCGGTCGATCCGGTGGCGACTTTCTGCCCGTCGGGGGAGATCACGATCTGCCGGACGGGCGCGCCGTGTGGCAGTGGGGTCACGTCGAAGGGTGGCGAGAGTCGCAGCACCAGCCCGGCGTCCGCTCCACCCGCGACTGCCGCAAACGCGTTTCCCTCCGCGATTTCGCTAGGGGCGTAATTTTTGGATACTGTGAGCGGGGCTGGAGTCATCGTCGGTAGCAACCCTTCCCAACGATGGAGAAGCGTACCCCGGTTGAGCTCCCACAGCTCGATCGAGCCGTTGATCATCGGCACCAGCGCGAGCGCCCCGTCGGGGCTGATCGCTCCGCCACGCGGGATTGCGCCAAGCTTGACCCGCGGGGATCCGACCAGTTTCCAGGTGTCGTATTTTTGGATCTCGCCACCCCTCAAATGATAGAACAACACGGAGTTGCCGGAGCTCAGGGAGAGAGGGATCAACCCTTTGCCATCGGAGCTCCACATCTTTTTGCCGTTCGGCCACCAAATGAAAATGCGGCCATCGATCGTGCCGGTCATGAGATTAGAAGAGCTGAGCGTAAATCCGCCCCAGAGGATCGGCGTGCCCCCATGGTCGAAGCGTGCGATCTTCGCCGGCTGCGTGCCGCGTTGCCAGCGGCGCAGCGCACCGGTCGTGGATACCGTGAGCAGACCCCCGTCAGATAGATGGAGGTTGGCGATCGGGCGCCGCTGTCGAATCGGCGCACCGACGAGGAGTGCTGTCCGCGTATCGATCCGCGCGACACCTCCATCTTTCAAGATCGCGAATAGGCTTTTCCCGTCGGGCGAAAACTGCAGCCCTCGCGCCTCGGCGGACAACTCGGTGCGCCGCGTCTCCTCTCCGTCGTAGAGATGGATGATCTTCCCCGCGCCGACCGCCGCCAGATCCGCAGCGTCAGCAAGGGCGAGCGCCGACGGGCGTGCCTCGGTTAGGATTTCGTGTGGCGCATTCGCATTGTGTGCCCAAAACCAGGCGGATAGCGCGTCTCCTGCCAGCAGGATCGCGCCGCGAGAGGTGCGCAGTTTTCGCACCGCCCCGACATCGACTAGATGCCGTTCGCGTGCGATTTTTCCATCGGAGAACATCACCTTCACGACTCCGTTAGCATACCCCGCAGCGACCGATGCTCCCCTTGAGGAAGCGGCCAGCGCGGTGATCTCAGCCTCTGCGGGCTGCCGCCAGCGCAACTCCCCGTTCTCCACATCGTAACTAAATAGGCCGTCCGCGTCGTAAGCCACCAACCGCCGCCCGTCCGCAGAGAGCACCGCGTTAGCGAACTCCCGGGCGACGCTGCCGAGAGCTTCGCCGTCGCGACCAAATACCGTCCACTGCGGCGGCGTCGTCTGTAGCAGCGCGAAACGCTCTCCCCGCGGCGCGGCGATCAGGCGTTTGGCCTCGGGCAACGTCACCGCGATCGGCGAGGTCTCTGCGCCGATTTGCCAAAGCGCGACCCGCCCTTCGCTCGAATGCGTGACCAACCGGCCACCGGCGAGCAATGCCGAGCCGGCCCACTGGCCATCGAAGCGAGCCCGCCCGCCCAGCTCCACCGGGAAGGCGAGGTAGCTCAAACCGTGAACCAGCTTCTGCACCGCCGCCAGGTTCCCCGGGTCGTTGCGCAGCGCGCGGCAGAGGTGGGCGACCGCCGGAGCATACCGCCCGGCGCCCGAGATCTCGTTCGCGATACGCAAGTCGGCGAGGCTGAAATCGTGCCGAGATTTGGCACGCAATTCCTCCGTGACCCGTCGCTCGCGCTCGGCATTGAGCGCGAAGAGGGTAGCCACCGTCGCCCCGGTTATGAGGGTCGCCGCCAGCAAGCAGCAGAACAGGACGACCACGCGGTGCTTGCGCGCGAATTTTATCACCCGGTAACGAGTGCTCGGCGGGCGGGCGAGCACCGGCTCGTGATCGAGAAAACGCGAGACATCATCGGCCAGCGCCGCCGCTGACCCGTAGCGGCGCGCGCGGTCTTTGTCGATGGACTTGGCCACGATCCAGTCAAGATCCTCAGAGATCCCCGGGTCGTGGGTCGATGGTGGCTCCGGGTTGATCTCGCGCAACATTCGCAAGAACTCGTCATACGGAACGTCCTCATGAGCATCGCGTCGCCACGCCGGGCACCCCGCGAGCAGTTCGTAAAGTAACATCCCCAGCGCGTACACGTCCGCCCGTGTATCGGTATCCTCCATGCCCGGCGCCGCCTGCTCCGGGCTCATGTAACCCGGCGTCCCGAGCGACTGGCCGCCACCCGTTAACAAAGTGCCCCTAGCGAGGCTTTCTCCCATTACCTTGGCGATGCCAAAATCGATCACTTTGGGTTGCGGGTCGTCCCCATCCCCAGCCACGAGGATGTTAGACGGCTTGAGATCTCGATGGATGATGCCCTTCCGGTGCGCGTGTTCGACCGCCCGGCAGATGCGGACAAACAGCTTCAGAACGGCCAGCCGCCCCAGCCCGTTCTGCGCGCAGAAAGTTGTGAGTGGGATCCCTTGGACCAGCTCCATCGCAAAATACGGCCTGCCGTCATCGGTCTGCCCAGTCGCGTAGACCTTCGAAATATTCGGGTGATCCATCATCACCAGCGTCTGCCGTTCCGCTTCGAAACGTGCGATGACTTGGTTTGTTCCCATCTCTGGCTTGAGCACCTTCAGCGCCACTTCACGGCTTACCGGCTCGACTTGCAGGGCGTGGTAAACCACGCCGAACGCCCCCTCGCCCAGCTTCTCCATCAGTTCGAACGGGCCGATCCGCCCGAGGCCAGACCCGTCGTCATGGGCATCGCCACCCACCGCGCCGAAGAGGGTTTCCGCCACACAACTAGGGCAGAGGGAACTGGTCCTCGCCGGTTGGGCAGTGCGACCGCAAAGGTCACACTGCGCTGGATCAGGCTGTGCGTTAGTAGACATGTGTCTCTATGAACTATGGACAACGCGCCCGGAACGTTACAGCCTATTTGGCGAGCGTG
>QIKC01000096.1 GCA_003232855.1 Verrucomicrobiales bacterium | reverse complement strand
CATCCATCGCCTCCGAGTCCCCAAAGTTGTCATCGGCGACCACTGCTTCGGTGAGGGCGGCCTCTGCACCTTCCGCCAAAGGGGTGACCTCGACGACCGCGCCGTCATTTTCAGGCGCGGCGTTCGCAGGCGACGCAACCTCTGCGGGCGCAGGCACTTCGGACTGTGAGCGTAGATTCGCCACGAACAGGCTCTGGGCGCACAAAACCAGCGCAACGCCGACGATGCTAGAACAGACGCCGATGCGCAAACCATGAATTTTTTTGGAGCAAATCATCGCTAGATTTTCGATAGTCTCAAAAAATTCAAATTTCGGCAAGCCACAAAATGCAAAAGAATTCCATGGGCAAAGGTGTCATGGCCCTGCCGGAGGCACACTGAGAGTATGGTATTTATGGCATTGCAGACAATGGCTGCCTGAGACCTCCGGTTGGTGGCAATTGACGCAGCTTTGCAGCCGGTCGATTGGTTTAAAATTCGAGGCGCCTGATCCAAGCGAGTGAGGGCTCGCCTTCGCCTTCGGCCGTTCCCAACTGCCTTTACCTGGGAACTGTGCGGCATAGCCTCCCGCATCTTCGGATGCCGATTGATCGCCGAGCTTGTGGCACTGGGTGCAGCTCACCGCCTGAATATGCTTGCGATGATTAAATTGGGTCAGCGGAAAATGCTGGGCGACTGTCCCCGCGCGCCAGTGAATCTTGAACGTCTCACCACCGCCCGGCAACGGTTTCACATCGACGCTGTGGCACTTGAGACATTTTCCGCTGGTCTCGCTCAACACCCCATCGCGCAGCCCGAGGGTGGAATGCAACAGACGCCGACCGTCGGCGCGGGTGCGCGGGCGCTCGCTGTTCGCCGCATCGATCGCCGCATCGAACCAAGAACGGATAACCGGATCGGCATGGCCGCGGGATTGGTAATATAAAGCGTGGCGATCTTGCAGCCAACCGCCGAACTGCTGCCACTCGCTCGGCGACGAGGGCTCGCTCACCGAGAATGGGCGCGGCTTGAGCCCGGCATCCGACGCTTTATCTGGAGACGATCCAAAATCGTCGTCCGCTCCAAAATCGTCGTCGTCACCTGCTGGCTTCGCTTTGTCATCCCCGAAGTCGTCGTCCGCTCCAAAATCATCGTCGTCGCCGGAAGGCTTCGCCTTGTCATCCCCGAAGTCGTCGTCGCCGCCGAAATCGTCGTCGCCGCCGCCGAAGTCGTCGTCGCCGCCAGAGGGATCGGCAGCCGCCGGGTCTGGCCTTGGCGCCATGGGCTCGGCCGGCTCCGCCTTAGCGGCAGGTCGTTCACCGGCCTGCCATCTGCGCCACTCGGCGCGGTAAGCTGACTGAAATTCGACATCGCCTTGCGCCGCAAAAAACACTTGATTGAGAATCTCCGAACGGGGTTTTACATCGAGTATTCCCCCTCCGAGCTCAACGAATTGCTCGAGGAAGGGAACCCCGCCGGTCGCGAGACCCGCATAGAGATTTTTAATCGCCCAGGCGAGCGTCTCCGCCGCAGCAAATTCCTCGTCCGTCGCCCCCTTCAGATCGCCCAGCTCGCGCCCACCCGATTCGAGCACAGCGAGGGCGGCTCGACCCTCGGCCTGCCCAACCGCATATTCGACCAGTGGCGTCAGCGGCACCACCGCATCGGCTGGCCACAATCCGACCGAGCGCCCCCGCCCCGCCAGCCAAGCGTCCAACGAATCGATGTCGAGTTTGGGGAAGGCGAACTCCCCGAGTTCCCAGCGTACACCCGGAAAAAGCAAGCGCCGCACGCTATCGATACCTAATCCGGAGAGCAGTGGGAAAGCGCCACCATTATCCCCTTCGACCGCAGGGCCGAAGCCGTGCGCGGAAAGCCGATCCGCCAAAGCTCGCGGCCCCGATTCCCACAACTCGTGATAGAGTTCCTGCACTGCCGCGCCCACCACCTCCGATGCCTCCGCAGCCTGCGTCGAGAGACCGATCTGATCCGACTCCGGGAGTAGTTCCAGTTCGTCCGCTCGCTCGCGCGCCGCCTCGGGCAGCGCCGCCAACATTGCCGGCGTGATGCCGAGACCGAACTGCGGCCAACGCCCGGACAGGCCGATCTCAGTCGAGATTTGGGGTAACGTTAGCATAATCAACGGTTCACCACCGCGCACCGCGTTGTCGTGGCAGCCGGCGCAACTCGCCTCGTAACCGACCACGCGCATCTGCTCACCGCGGGCATCGGGCGCATGGCAGGACACGCACGATGCGGAATTCACTTGGGGCGACTTGGGATCGAACCCAGCAGGCGCATGATCGGGGTTCTTTTCAAAGTGTCCCCCGTAGTGACTGCCGTGGTCGAACACGATCTGGGTGCGCTTCGTGTAGGGATAGTTGGTCTGCGCGAAAGTCGGGTGCCCCTCAGCGAAACTCTCGAACTTCCGTTCGTGGCACGACTGACATTGGTTATCGCTCAAAGTCACGAGATTAACATGCTTCCCCTGGTGCTCGCGGTGGCAGGTGGCGCAGGCGAGTTCACCCTGAAGCCCCACCTCGCGCAGCGGGCTGGTCGGCGAGAGCAACCGGTTCACCGTTGATTCGCCATGCCCACGCGAGCGGAGCAACGATGCGGCCAGATCCTCCGCGCTGAAACCGTGAGCAAAGCCCGCCAGTCCGCCGCCGGGGTCAATATTGGGATGGCAGACGAGGCAGGCCGCACTCGAAACCCGCGCCCCTTTGCTGAACAGGGATCTATGCGGGTCAGCGCGCCGCACATCCTGCTGGTGGCAGTCGGCGCACCGCATCGAATCCGAAGAGTGCGCGTGGGTCAGCGGGCCGGGGTTGGCAAAGCCGTACCCTGTTTCGGCCGGGCCGCCGAGGAAAATCATCAACAGCGCCGCCGTCGCCACGCAGGTCATCACAACCACCCGGCGGCGCAGCTTGCGCAGTGTTCGCCGCGGCGAGCACTTGGCCAACGGGCAACCACAGGCTCCATCCGCACCGGGGCCGTCCGCACAGGAACCACCACGATCCTCGCCCCTAGTGCAGCTCCAGCGATCGCCCAACTTCGACGGGATACACTCCGCCCCCCCGCGGCACCCGCCACGATCGTTAGGGCCGAGCGGACAGGTCTTGCCATCGCTCACATGCCCACAAACCCAGCCCTGCGACGGGCGATCGTAACGCGTCTGGTCGTGGTCGAATCTCTGGAATATTTTTGCCATCAGTTTGCTAGGTGCTGCGATAGAGCAGCGCCAAGGCACCGTGTACGACGCTCAAGATGAGGAGGCTGTAGGTCGCCGGAATGTGGACGAACAACCACAGCTTTAGCAAGCGCTGTCCCGATTCCTGATTGTCCAGATTGTCCTTCGTCTCCAACCACTCACCCAACTCGTCCGCCAGCTCGCGCTCCTCCCCCGAGAGATAGCGTTGGTGTTCGCGCAGCTCCCCGCGCAGCCGCACCGCTGACGAACGGTCGGGCGCAACGAAGGGCGGAATCTTCGGCGCCGCGCTGCGAATATACAACTCCATCCTAGAATGGTAGAAGTCTGCGAGGGTCGAAGATAAGGTCTCCATCTCGGCGCGCTGCACCAGTTTCTCGATCTCCTCGATCATCCGCTGCCGATGGAACGGGATGCGTTCGTAGACCAGTGATTCCCCTGAACGGGTGAGCTTCGCAGGCATGCGCCTGCTGATGTACAGGCCGAACAGACCGCTGAGAAACACGACGAAAAACACGGCAGCCAAGATGCCTTCCAAAATGCCGCCCGAAAAATTCCAGCCGATGTGCACCAGGAATAGTGCCAGCGAAAACAGCCCCGCATAGATATGGAACTGCAACCAACTCGACGCTTTGAACAGAGGAAGAAACGGCAG
>QIKC01000152.1 GCA_003232855.1 Verrucomicrobiales bacterium | reverse complement strand
TCGGCAGCCTCCCTGCTGATGGCGTGGACGAGAAACTCGTCACCGTTGATCGCCATCGTCACCGTGCCCGGCGTCAAGGTGATGGACTGCGCGAGAACGAAATTTTCGAAGTCGCTCTTCAGTCCGCTGCGAAAGCGCACCAACTGCGGATCCACCTCCTCCGTCAACCGTGGCGATAGCGCCAAGCGCAGCACGTGGAGATTGGCCATCACAATCTGCCCAGTCAGCCACGCCAGATAGCCGGGAATCCGCACGGCCTGGCGCATCCGCCCGCGCATATCGATCGAGCGATCTTCGAACAGCATGTCGGACGACCACCATGTCACCAACGCGCAGGAGATGATCCCCAATCCGATATGGAAGGCGTCGAAAAGACCCGACAACACCAGCCAGGAGGCAAGCAAAATGGCAAAAATCAGGACACGGTACATCGGGTTGGGCGTAGTGTAGCCACTAGCCGCTCATTGCAAGGGGAATCGGGAGTTTTGCGCGGCGCTCAGCGGTCGCTCGCCCCTTCGATCCAGATCACTTCCGGGCCACGTCGCATACGCAACAGAACCTCTCGCGGCTTGCCGATCCACCGGCTCAGCGGGCATTTGAAAAACGCTATCGCCCGCTTGCGATAAGCTCTGCCCCGGGCGCTCAGCGTCGCCGGATCGATCGCCTCCAACCCGCGCACCAACACCCGATCATCCTCTCTCAATTCTTTGATGCGAAACTTCTGCACGTAGGCGATATCATGGGCGTAAAACAACCGATCCATCGCATCGACCGGCTCCCCGCCACGATTTCCCGGCCCTCCGTAGTTCTCCCAACAAAGCTTCTCCTTCAGCGCCGGGTTCCGCTCCGCCCGCGCCTGCCAGTAAGTCGATGGCGCGGCGACAGGCAAAACCGGGTAATCCGAGCGCACACGCGCCCATCAGGCAGACAACGCCCGCCAGCGCCACGAACACCACAGATTTTCGATCCCTCATACCCTTACCCAAGCGATGCTTTGCCCCCCGACAAGCAAAATGCTACCGCCAGACGCAAGAAAGCCGCACCCCGAGGGGCGCGGATTTCCAGATCTGTTCAAAGATAAGCAGGACGTTATTTGTCGCCGCCGCCCTTCTTCATCGCGGCCATAACCTTATCGAGGTTAAAGCTGCCGGGCTCCTGACGTGGCGGGAACTTAGGCGGTGGCGGGCGCGAACACGAACATGTGATCCACCCACCATCTGGGGTAACCGATGCTCTCGTCCTCGGCGCGTTCGAAAGGATCCATGCGCAGGTTACATAGCATCGGTGCGCGTAGGACTTCGAACTGCTTTGTCCAGACATCGATGCCCTCTGCGTTCTGCCTGAGGAAGGTGAACTTCCAATTGTTATAACGCAGCGCAGCGACTTGGCCGTCGTCGGTCCAGTAGAGGAACTCTTTGCGCGGCCCCTTCTCCTCCTCGCCTTTGAAGAAAGGCAGCAGGTTGTAACCGTCGAGGTGAACCTTATAGGTCATGTCGCCGACCTGTCGGCCTTTCAGGAGGTCTTCTTTAACCGTCGTGTCACCGGCTGCGGCGAGCAAGGTAGGCAGCATGTCCTCGTGCGCGCAGATGTCGTTAATGACCGTGCCGGGCTTGATGACGCCGGGCCAGCGGATGACCGTCGGAACGCGGAAGCCGCCTTCCCACTGAGTCGCCTTCTCATTGCGGAACATCGTGGTGCCGCCGTCCGGCCAAGAGAAGAACTCGGCGCCGTTGTCGGTGGAATACATGACAATGGTGTTGTCGGCGATGCCCAGTTCCTCAAGCTTATCGAGCAACTGCCCCACGTGACCATCGTGCTCAACCATCCCATCGGCGTAAATGCCAAGGCCCGTCTTGCCTTCGGACTCCTCCTTGAGGTGAGTCCAGATGTGCATCCGGGTGCTGTTCCACCACAGGAAGAACGGCTTGTCAGCCTTGGTCGAACGATCCATGAAGTCGAGCGCCTTGGCGGTGACTTCCATATCGACGGTCTCCATGCGCTTCTTGGTCAGCGGGCCGGTGTCCTCGATCTTGCCGTCGGCGGTGCTACTGATGACACCGCGCGGGCCGAACTTTTTCTTGAACTCGGGATCCTTCGGGTAGTCGGGATGCTCGGGCTCCTGCTCGGCATTGAGGTGATAGAGATTACCAAAGAATTCGTCAAAACCGTGCGCAGTAGGCAGCATGGAATCGCGATCGCCGAGGTGGTTCTTGCCGAACTGTCCGGTCATATAACCCTGCTCTTTGAGCATCGTGGCGATAGTCGGATCCTCCTTCTGCATGCCCTCGGGCGCGCCCGGCAGACCGACCTTGGTAAGGCCGGTGCGCATCGGTGACTGGCCGGTGATGAAGGCGGCGCGACCAGCGGTGCAGCTCTGCTGGCCATACCAGTCGGTGAACAACGCACCCTCACTGGCGATGCGGTCGATATTCGGCGTCTTGTAGCCCATCATGCCGCGATTGTAGGCGCTGATGTTAAAGCCTCCGATGTCATCTCCCCAGATAACGAGGATGTTCGGCTTATCCGCCGCCTGCGAGAGCGCCGGTGCCGCGACCACCGCAACACACGCGGCGGCAAGAACGGCTTTGTAAATCTTTCTAGTTTTTTTCATCGTATTTGGTAATGTTAGTATTTTATGGGGGTTAGTTTTAACGAACCAGACTAGCGGCTCCTCCCCTGTGGTCAAGGAAAACGCCCGCAACAGACTACCGGCAGCCCCGCCCTTCGCAGAATTTCTGCACAAAGCCCTACCAATCACGCCAATCCTGCCGAATAATCTCCCCATGCCCATCAAATTCCTGCACACCCGCATCCGCGTCAGCGACATCGACGCCTCCATCACCTTCTATGAAAAGCTCGGCTTCAAGCTCGCCAGACGCAGCGACAAATCGCCCGCAGGCAACCGCTTGGCCTTCCTTGAGCTAGACGCCAGCGAGCATTTCCTCGAACTGTGTTATTCGCCCGATTTCAAAGTCGAGTTCCCCGAAGACCTGATGCACACCTGCGTCGGCGTCGAAGACATCGTCGAATACTGCTCCGGGCTCGAAGCGGCAGGCCTCGAAATCTGGCCCGGCGGCTGGCGGAAAAAATTCGAGGGCGACGAGAGAAAGATGGCCTTCGTCACCGACCCGGATGGTTACGAAGTCGAGATACTCGAACGCCAGTGAGGCAGCGGCAGCCAGATACCATGCAGGATCCAAACACCACCCCGCCCCGCGGCTTTCGCCCCGGCCCCTTCGAATACCACGAAGAGATCGATCTACAGATCACCTCGCTCACTAATATGGGACAAGGTCTGGCGCGCACCGCCGACGGCTGGGTGATCTTCGTCCCCTTCGCCCTCCCCGGCGAAAGCGTGCGCGCGCGCGTGTTCCGCAATCAAAAAAATTATTCCGAGGCCGACCTCGTGGAAATTCTGAAACCGTCGCCCGCACGAGTCGAACCGCGCTGCCCGTTGTTCGGCGACTGCGGCGGCTGCCAATATCAAAACCTCGCCTACACAGAACAGTTGACGATCAAGCGCCAGCAAGTCGAGGAGCTGCTCTCGCACATGTCCGGGATTGAGTTCCCGGTCGACCCGGTGGTGCCCTCGCCGCTCGAATTCGGCTACCGCTCGAAGATTACCCCACACTTCGACAAACCGCGCTCTGGTGAGATCGGCCCGATCGGTTTCCAGCGCGCCGGGCGGCGCATGCTAATCGACGTCCCGCAATGCCCGATCGCCGCTGACGAGATCAACGCGGCGCTGCCCAGCTTACGCGAGGGCATCCGCGCACGCGCCAGCGATTTCAAAAAAGGCGCCACCCTGCTGATCCGCGCCGACGTCGATGGAACAGTGCATACGACGGCCAACGCGATCGCCACCGACCGCGTCGGCGACATCGCCTTCCGTTACCCCGCTGGCGATTTTTTCCAAAACAACCCTCATATCCTCGACGCCTTCACCCGTCACGTGCGCGAGCAGGCCGCCGCCAACGGCGCCCGCTTCTTAGTCGATGCCTACTGCGGCGCCGGGCTGTTCGCGCTGACCGCCGCGAGCGCTTTCGAGCGAGTAATCGGCATCGAACTCACCGAAGGTTCGATCACTTGGGCGCGCGACAACGCCGCAGCCAACCACATCGCCAACGCCGAATTCCACGCGGGAAAGGTCGAGGAACTCTTTGCCAAAGTGGACTTCGACCCCACCGCCACCAGCATCATCATCGACCCACCGCGAAAGGGCTGTAGCGAGGACTTCCTGCGCCAGCTATTCGCCTTCGCCCCAGAGACGGTAGTCTACGTCTCCTGCAACCCGGCCACCCAACTACGCGACCTCGGCCTATTCCTCGAAGCCGGCTACACACTGACCAAGGTGCGCCCCTTCGACCTCTTCCCCCAGACCAAACACCTCGAATGCGTGATGACGCTGAGGAAAAAATAACAACTGTCGGGATTCCCCGAACATCAAAGGCAACGCCCCGCGCTCGTCCAACCCCCTGCGCCCCAAAACCGAAAAGAAAAAACCACTTTTTTGTCACAGCTGTGACAAAAAAGTGGTTTTCAGTAAACTGCGCCCAATCGAAGCTGCGGTCGATATTTGGCACTGTTGATGCCAAAAAAATCTACCGCCGCGCCAGCATCCCCCAGCCCACCAGCAGCAGCACCCCGCCGACCGGCGTGACCGGGCCGAACGCGGCGAATCCGGTCAACGCCAACAGATAGAGACTGCCGCTAAATAACAGGATTCCAAACGCGAAACAGAGCCACACCCGGCGCCGAAAATTTTCACCATCTGTCGCTAACATATACAGAGCAACTGCGTGAACGAGATGGTAAAAAACCGCCGTCTTCCACATTTCGACGTGGTCGCCTGCCTCGAGTTTCGCCTTCAGCGCGTGCGCTCCGAACGCCCCCAGCGCCACGCCGAGGAAGGCGATTGCCGCGCTCGCTCGACGCCATTTCGATAGATTTTTTCGCATCATTTTCCCGAGAGGATCGCGTCTGCCGCATCCGCACCCATGCGCATAGCGGTGTGCAT
>QIKC01000024.1 GCA_003232855.1 Verrucomicrobiales bacterium | reverse complement strand
AAAACACCGCATTGGTAGGCGAAATTTTGTTAGGAAAGTTACGCATCGGCCGCCTCGCCCAGTTGTCCCCGGCGCGCGCCCGACAGATGGACGCCCGCCACCCGGTATTCGTCGCCGAGCTCGACCTCGGGCTCCTGCAACAAAAAACCGCCCGCAAGACCACTCTCGCCGATTTGCCCAAATTCCCGCCCATCACCCGCGACGTCGCCATCGAAGCCCCCAGGGATCTTCCCAACAACGACATCGAGGCCGTGCTCACCAAGCTCGACTCGCCGCTGCTCGAATCCTTCCGCCTCTTCGACCTATTCACCGACGACGCCGGGGAAAAGCTCGACGCGAAGAAAAAATCTCTCGCTTATTCATTGACCTACCGCGGCCAGACCCGCACACTGGAATCATCGGAAGTCGATAAAGCGCACGCGCAAGTTCTCAGCGAACTGAAAGCCAAGCTCCCCGTCGAATTCCGTTGAGCTCGAACGACACCGGTCGGGCACGTTCTTTGAATTTCCCAATTTGAGACCAACCCTACTGTGTTCGCGTTTGCGCGGAGCCAATGGCCCGGCCCGTTAGTTCATCTACGGAAGGCTTACCCGGTTGTTTGATGTCAGGCCTTCGCTGGAAGGCAGATTTCAACGCGGCGGCCTCCCACCTGGTATTATCCGGGATACGTGAGCCCTTTTTTCCGCCGTCGGCACAAGCGGGGATCTCAATCTCCGAAAAGCACTCCGGTTCAACCTCCGGGGTGCTTTTTGTTGCCTTGAGGTGCAATTAATTCCCCCAACCAGTCACTACAAAATGCAGCGAGATCCACTCAGTTTGTCTGGATCTGATAGAACCTCCTCCTATCTCCCGAAAAGCCAAAGGCACTATCTGTCCACATCGTGGTGGCGCCCGATGCGATCACTACCGGGACGAGTGATTCCCAGATGAGCAGATCAGTACTCGTCCGCACGGTGTAACTTGCCCCAACCTCGCTAACCCACTCGATGCTCACCACCCCAGAAGCATCTCGCAACGCCGAGATGATTTCGACAACACTCGGTTGCGAATTCGGATCGATGACACTCCACCCGACATCCAGCGCGGCCCCGACATCCGTGTTCGTCACCTCAAGCCGCCGCAAACCCGGATAGAAAAAATTGGCGATTGGTTCCATCATTAAATCCTGCAAATTTCCCGCACCGACCGTTCCGGCGTAGTTCGGGTTGCCCGCAGGAAAGATCAGCGACTCGTAAAGCCCGTCGCGCCAGTGATTCCCGCCACTTTGCACTAGCAGGCGAGTGAGCGATGTACCGTTGTCCGTATTGTAGGCAGCCACCGCATTCGCCCCGGTGAAATAACCTCCGACAACATGGTCCTCCCAATCATCGAAACCCGTGTTGATCCCCAGAGCGTGGGCGATCTCGTGGAGCGCTATCGAATAGAAATCTGTCGTGCCGAGCGGCGCGGCTGAGGTGATGTCAAAATGCCAAGTAAACGTGCTCGAGCTATTGAACGTGACCGTCCCTCCCCAGACCGGAAGCGAGCCAAAGCCAACATTGAAACCGCGATTGTGAATCCCATCGGCATCGTCAAACACATTCGTAAAATTCAATCCCGTCCCCGTTCCCCCGGCCCCAGAGGAACCCATCACCCGTCCACCGGCATAAAGGATCCAAACATTCTCGGCAATGGCCCACGGCCCACGATATTCGCTCGCCACTGCGGAAAATGCGAGTGCATCGCTGCTCTGTGACACGGCCGCGCTGACCTGATAGCTAGCCCCCGTTCCCGGATGAGAAAACCCGATGCGCACATCGCTCGAATCATCCGCCAGGCTCACTGCGCCGAGGGATTGGTCAATGATCGCCGACCAGCGATCGGCCGCCGCCTGTAAGGCCGCCCGCGCCTGAGCCGCACCCGTTGCCCCCTGCGGGTTTCCACTCGCTGAGAAAAAATCGTTGCTGTCGTAGCGGTAATCGACTTCGATTTCGATCGCCGACGCGGAGGACAAAGCGCCACCGATCATGCACACAAAAAAGGAGCGCTTCGGCACCACCATCGCACCCGTTGCCCGCCGCAGACCCAAGACGCAGGCTTCGTACAAATTTTGCCATTTCCCGCCCCGTCCTTTAGCCCGGGGCATAAGACGCAGCGGTCGTAAGATTTTATCGACGTACATTGGGGGTAAAAAATGTCGGGCGCACTACTAGCGCTCGAACATGATGGCTAAATATACACGCAACTCCTCGGCACGTCTACTGAAGTGCGTGTGATTTACGAGCTGGAGGCGAACGAGGCTCTCAGGTATTCCTGAAGCCAGTCACAGGCGAAAGCGATTTCTTCGTCGCAGATGGTGAATGGCGGAGCGAAGGCCAGCACGCCGCCGCCCGGCCCATCCGCTAACAAAATTATGCCATCACGCAGGGCGGCGGCGATCAACGCGCCACTGTCGGTGTCGGCGGGGAGTTCGAGGCCGAGCATCAATCCCAAACCGCGGACGTCACCGATGCCGGGGACATCGATGGCCGCGAGGGCGGAAACGAATTTTTCCCCGGTGGCAACAACCGCATCCGCAATCGCCGGATCCGCATGCTGTTCGAGTGAAGCCAACGCCATTGCGCAGCCGACGGGGTGACCGAGGAAGGTGGCGGTGTGGATGGCCTCGCCATCGGATTGCGGCCAGGCGTCCATAATTTCGGCTTTGCCGACGCAGGCGGATAACGGGAAGCCACCGGTGAGCGCTTTGCCCAGGCAGATGATATCGGGGACGACGCCCCAATGCTCGCAGGCGAAAAGTTTTCCAGTGCGGTTAAGGCCGGTGTAGATTTCGTCGACGATCAGCAGCGCGCCGAACTCGTCACACAGCGCGCGCAGGGCGGGCAGGAATTCGGCTTCGGGCACCACTTTGCCGCCACGACCGAGTATCGGTTCGACCAAAACGGCGCCGATTTCGCCATTGGCCAGAGCCGCCCGTGTCTGCTCAAGGCCGGGCATCCCGAATGGCATCACGTTGCCGATCTCGGCGAGTTGCTTAGCGAAGGGATCGCGGAAGCGTGGCATGGCGCCGGCTGCCAAGGTTCCGTAACCGGTGCCGTGGTAGCCGCCACAAAAGCTGATGATGCCGGGTTTACCGGCCGCTAGGTGGGCGGTCTTGAGCGCTGCCTCTACGGCCTCGAACCCGGAGCAGCCGAGCACGCTTTTCCCCGAGCCTGCGCCCCAGCGTTCGAAGGTCAATGCGCTGAGCCGCTCGCAGAGCTGCACTTTGAGCTCGCTCGGATGAACATCGCCCATGCCGTGCAACAGCGTCCCCGCCTGGTCGATAAGGGCGCCGGTGATCGCCGGATTACCGTGCCCGAGCGAGGCCACCGCGAAGGCGCCGGTAAGATCCAGGAAACGGTTGCCGTCGGCATCCCAGACATTGGTTCCCTGCGCTCTTTGCCAAAACACGGGAAAGTCATCGGCGAGGTAAGTAACATTGCGCGATTCACACGCACGCAGACGTTCCGCTAACGCCCGCGAAGCGGGCCCGGGGATGGTGGTACGAATCTCAGGTAACATCGGATGAGTTGCCCGCGAATGAACGCGAATGTACGCGAATTTTTTAGGAGGATAGCGAGAATTTTGGCCCGGGCGGGAGCCTTTCCGGTGAAGCTGCCCGAACCGCTGCCGCGCTATGGGAGGGCATCAACAGCTGCTTGCTCAAAAATTCGCGTCCATTCGCGTGAATTCGCGGGCAAAAAATCCGGGAGGTGGGGCTAGTGGGCTTTGCAGAATTCTTCGAGGCGGTCGAGGCCTTCTTTGATGATCGGTAGGCTGGTGGCGTAGCTGAGGCGGATGCTGTAGTCGTGGCCGAAGGCGCTGCCGGGGATGGTGGCGACTTGCATGCG
>QIKC01000301.1 GCA_003232855.1 Verrucomicrobiales bacterium | reverse complement strand
CCAGAGCATCAATGACCTGCTCGCCGCCAAGGGCAAAGAGCTGGGCGACACCCTGAGCGTGCGCCGCTTCACCCGCTTCGCCGTTGGCGAAGTCTAGGGGGATTCTGGGGGGGATTTAGACAGAATTAACGGAATTAACAGAATTTTTGAAAGGCGCCTGCGGCACCCCTTTTCATAATTCTGTAAATTCTGTTAATTCCGTCAAAAAAGATTTCCGTTCAAAAAAAGCGTCGAGCGGAGACGATGGGTCGAGGGGCGCAGATACGGTTGACGCATTGCGCCCAGGTCTCTTCGTTGCTTAGGATACCGATCTCTACGCGTAGGAAGTAGATGGGCACGTCGGGCGATTCGATCGGTGGAAAGCGCACGAAATCCTTTTCCGTGGTGACGATCATATCGACGTCGCGGTTGAAACAGCGGTCGATGAAGCGTTCGATTTCTTCAGTGGTGTAGCGGTGGTGATCGGTGTAGCGACGGATTAGCTCGATGTTGGCGCCGAGTTTGCGCAGGCCGCCTTCGAAACTTTCTGGCACTGCGATTCCAGAGATGGTGCCGATGTATTTTCCGTCGAGCGTCTCTAGCGGCAACCGCTCGCCGGTGCTGGCGTTCTCCAGATATTTCGGCTGATGCGCGCACTCGATAATTTCGGCGGTGCGGTTGTACTTGCGGATGCGCTTGATGAGTTCGGCGTTCGAGCTGCCATCGCATTTGGTGATGAAGATGTAGCTGGCGCGTTTGAGATTTTTCGGCGGCTCGCGCAAGGTTCCCCGTGGCAACAGTTTCTCGTTACCGAAGGGTTGATATTTGTCGATGAGAACGATGTCGATGCGATGACGCAGGCGCAGGTATTGGAGGCCGTCGTCGAGGAGCAATGTATCAACGTCAAACTCCTTGATGGCGTGCATGCCGCCTTTTACCCGATCCTTATCGACGACAATGGCGACGTCGGTGAGGTTGGTGGCGAGCATGTAGGGCTCGTCACCGGCGGTTTTCGAATCGAGGAAAATTTCCTTGCCGTCGGTGACGACGCGCGGTGGCGACTGGATGATGCGGCCGTCGGTGCGGCTGCGCAGACGTTGTTTGATCGGCGGTTTGACGCTTTTGTAGCCGCGGCTGAGGATGGCGACGCGGCGCCCTCCGGCGGTGAGCGCGCGCGCGAATTTTTCCACGACGGGGGTTTTTCCGGTGCCGCCGACGGTGAGGTTGCCGATGCTGATGACTAGGCAGCCGAGGTTGTGTTCGCGCTTGATGCGGCTGCGGTAGAGCCACAGCCGTGTCCCGACGATGCCGCGGTAGAGCACCGACATTCCCGAGAGGAAGACTCGCAACGTGCTGGCCTTGAATCCCTTACGACGATTCAGGATGACGTCGATAGCAAACTGTTCGAGTTCCTCGAGGCGTTCTTTCATTCTTCGATCGCGGACGGGCGGAGGTCGATCGTTCTTACGACCAGCCGTGGGCGTCGCGGACTTCGATCATTTTGGCGAGGATGGTGTTCCAAGTCTCCGGTTTCTCTAACATGGCGTTGGGGAACATACAGCCGTCCCAGCAGATGTGCTCGATGCCGCGCTCGGGCGCGTCTTTGAGCCAGTAGCCGGAGGCTTTGACGATGTCGAGTTTGCCGTTTGGGTCGTCGGCGGGGCAATGTTTTCCCGTCTTGTCGTGCGAACCGGCACCATGGACGGTGCCGTCGTTCTGGGCGACGTGGAAGTCGTTCGTCCAAGGGCGCAGCTTGTCGGTCATCTCTTCGTAGGCGGCCCAGAACTCTTCGTCGGAATAGCCTTCTCCCACCAGCGCGTGTTCGGGCGCATTGTGGCCTAACAAATACAGATAAGTGTGGGCGAGGTCGGCTTGAAATCCGAGCGTCTCTGGCATCCCGACTTCTTCTAACAAATCGAGCATGTCTCTCCAAGAGTGCATGCCGGCCCAGCAGATTTCGCCCTCGGCGGCTAGGCGCTGGCCGCTGCCGGCGGCGATCTTCGCGGCTTCGCGAAAGGTGGCGGCGATTTTCTTGGTGTTGGCGACCGGGTTCTCGCGCCACTTATCGACACCGAACTCGGCGGAGTCGATGCGAATGACGCCGCGTTTGCGGATGCCGTGGGTGTCGAACACGCCGGCGACGCGGCAGGCCATCTTGACGGCGTCGAGGAATTTACTCGTGGATTCCTCGTCGCCCATGGCGGAGTCGCCGACGGTGCCGGGCCAGACTGGCGCAACCAGCGATCCGACATCGAAACCATGGCTGGCGATGAGGTCGGCGATCTTTATCAAATCGCCATCGCTGGCGGCGGGATCGGTGTGGGGTAGGAAGAGGAAGCAGTCGATGCCATCGAATTTGACGCCGTCGACCTCGGCTGCTGCGGTGAGCTCAAGCATGCGCTCGAGGCTGATCGGCGGTTCCTGACCTTCATCGGTGCCTTTGCCGACGAGGCCGGGCCACATTGCGTTGTGTAGTTTGGGTGCGGAGTTGCTCATAGTAGTGAAGACTTTTGACCGGATCGGCGGGATGAACAGATATTTTTTCTCTAATCGCGCGCGTGCCTCCAGGCGCCGACGCCCGCCCTACGAGCGGCGTGTTCGATGGAGCGCAGCTTCGCCTCTTGTTTGGCGCGCGAGGTGCCGTCTGGCAACGCGGCGCCCTTGGTGTGGATACGGGCCAGCCCCTGATCGACTAACATTTCGCTAAGAAATCGCTCGTTCCCGGCAGCGTCGATCACTTCGACCAATGCGTAGAGGCGCTCCCGGCCGTAGACGCCCTCGTCTTTAGTGAAGACGGTGAAGGGGCGATCGGCGAGCAGGCCGACGCTGAATTTTTTTGCCTCGGTGCCGACATGAGTGGTCTGTCTGCGGTCGAGGCCGCCAAAGTATGCGCCCTGTTGGCGGATGCGCTTGCCATTGTCATCGCCGCCCCCGTAGGTCTTGTACTTGCTCTCGGGAGCATCGACGAAATAGAGGCGGAACTCGTAACGGTCGTCGCCGTGGCGGACGTGGAAACTGTCGCCATCGTTGTTGCGGTGATCGACCAACGTGCAGCCGCTCAGTCGTTGGTAGCCACCTGTGGTGGAGCTGCCGGTCGGCGTCGTCGGGACGGTTCCGCCCTCTTTCCACGAGCGGCCGAGTTCGGTGTTGTCGAGCACCCAATATCCGGCCGCCAGCAAAATAGCGATGATGAGGCTAAGGGTTTTTCTTTTGGGCATGGTGAGGAGGATATCTCTTGCGCTTTACCCTGCGTTGGTTTTTCGGTTTGGCAATCAATGAGCGATGACGAAATGCCCCGAGAGATAAACTGGGACGCGGCCTACGCGGCCGGCGTGACCCCGTGGGACAAGGGCGCTCCGGCGCCGCCGGTGGTCGAGTATTTACAGCGCGCGAAGGTGACGGGGCAAGTGCTGGTGCCGGGCTGCGGCCGCGGGCACGACGCGCGGGCGATCGCCATGGCGGGCGCCACTGGGGTGTTGGGATTGGACATTTCGGAGCGGGCGATCGCCGCAGCACCGAAGGCGGACGACCCCGGTGGGTTGCGCTTTGAGGTCGGAAATTTCCTCGAACTCGAGGAGCGCCATCGAGGAAGCTTTGATTGGGTGTTCGAGCACACTTGCCTCTCCGGTCTGCACCCATCGCTGCGCGCCGCCTATGCCGAATCAGTCGCCGCCGCGCTGAAACCGGGTGGCAAATATTTGGCGATTTTCTTCCTGACTCCTTGGGATGAGGGCGAGCAACCAGAGCCGCCGCCTTATGCGATCAGCACCGACGAGATCGCGACGATGTTTGACGGACGATTACAAACCGAAGAGGAATGGTGGCCGACGCGCCATTTTTCCGGTCGCGAGGGGCGGGAGCTGATGCGGGTGATGGTGAATTAACGATCC
>QIKC01000177.1 GCA_003232855.1 Verrucomicrobiales bacterium | reverse complement strand
GCGTCATTGTATTCGGATGATGCGGAGCTCGTTCTAGTGTTTCCAAAGGTGGAGCCCGGCGCGGTGACCGAGTCGATCGTGGTAATCGAGGAGGATGTGTTTCCTATCCCTGGAGAGTTCAGCGCGACGCTTTCTTGGGGGGCGCGTTGGCCGGTGGCGCTCAAGCGGAGGCTGGTTGAGATGGCGACTCCTATGGCGGGGCGTCTCCAAATCGTCGACGCCAATCGTCGGGTACCGGAGATGCGACGCGAGACACTTGGAAATGGGCGGGTTCGGATGCGCTGGGAAAAGCGCAAGATCACCGGCAGGCGCTACGAGCGGTCGAGCCCGTCCACGGTGTTCTCCGCCCCGACGACTTGGCTGACGACGCTCCCCGATTGGAATGCTTTCGCCAAATGGTACAACGGTCTGATTCGCGAGCGGTTCGAGATTGGCGAAGAGCTGGCGGCGAAGGTGGAGGAGTGGACAGAGGGCATCGAGGATGATCGAGAAGTGGTGGCGCGGTTGCTCTCGAAGGTCGCCAACGAGGTTCGATACACCGGGATGGAATTCGGGCAGGCAGGGCTGCAGCCATACGAGTGCAACGAGGTTTGGGAGAACCGCTACGGTGATTGCAAGGATAAGGCGAACCTGTTGCGTGCACTTTTGGCACACAAGGGGATCCGCTCTTACCTGACCTTGGTGAACACTAATCACGCTGGCCAAGTGGAGAAACGCTCGCCCGGCCACGGGCAGTTCAACCACGCGATTCTCGCGGTCGACCTCGGTTCCGGATATCTGTTTTGTGATCCCACCGTCGAGTATTCGAAACCCGGGCTACTCTCGCCTGGTGATGTGGATCGTGAGGTGCTGTTGATCAAGGGCGATGTGGCGGAGTGGGCGCGCACGCCAAAGCAGCGCGCGGGCAGTCTCAATTATCGTTTTGAGCTCGAACGTGATCGAGCGGGTGGGATCTCTGGTTGGATGACCCTGGAGGCGGAGGGTTACTACGCTTGCAGCTATGCGGATAGCTACGTGAAGCGGGATCGACGGGGGGTGATTTCCGGGCTAGCCGATTTGGTGGACGGGTTTTTCCCTGCGGCCGAAGTCATCGACGTGGTGAGGCCGGAGGGGCACGGGGAGGCGGTGGATAGTTACGTGTTGAAGGCATACTTCGTCGTCCCGACCGTCGCGGCAGATGATGCGTCGGGCGATGGTTTGTTGTTCCCATTCTCCGAGAAGCTGATGGTGGATCTCGGGGACAGTCGCGAACGCAAAGAGCCCTTTTCCATGTGGAGCGATGTGATGAAGGTGGACGCTGTGGTGGAATTGCCCGAAGGCGTGGCGCCCGAGGCTCTGCCGCGGCCGTTCAGCGTCGAGTCGCCAGCGATCAGTGCGCGTGCGTCGTGGGAGAAGGGGGAAAGCGCCCGCGAGTATCGTGCCCGGCTGTCGATCGACTATCGCAAGGCGCTCGTGCCGGTGGGAGATTACGGGGCGGCTTTCAACGCGATCCGCTCCTTGCGGAGTTGGTTAGGGCGCCCACTAATTCTGGATACTGGGGGTAGCTCTGCCCCTGCGGTGCCAGAGGTAGTGTCTCTGGAAAATTTCCCGATCATGCCGACCGGCAGCGGACAGTTGGAATTGCTCGAACGCCGCTTCCCAGAAAACGGTAACGAAAAATTGCGGATCGAAGCTCTGCGACGGGTGCTCCAATACTTCCCGGACGACGTGCAAACTCGCGTCTATGCTAGGGCGAAAATCGGTCTCGTGGATTGGAACGCGGATAGGAACGAGGAGGCGGCCAAGAAGTTTATCGCCTTGCTCTCGGAGTCGGAGGGGAAGGTCTCTGCTTCCGACCGCGCGTGGTTGCGTTATCTCCTCGCTCTTGCAAAGCGCGATTGCGGGGAGGAAGACGAAGCGCTCAAACTTTTCGAGGGGGGCGTCGATGATGGGGGCGCAAACGATTCTCGGCGCGCGTGGAGCGGCTACCGTGCAGCGTTGATGTTGGAAAAAAAGGATGGTCGAGAGGCGAAGGTTCGGGCTGTCGGGCTGCTGCGCAGAGCCCTGGGCTGGGAGTCGGACGCTCGGGTTTCGTGTTTCGAGCTGCTGGCAAAACTTGTGCCTGCCCTCGGTGAAGAGAGCGAATTCGGTGAACGTTTGGCAGATCTGCTCAAATCGAATGATGCGGAAGTGTCGGAAATTCTCAACAGTGTGGTCGAGTCTGCGCGTGGTCTCGGAGAGACTGGGGGAGGGCTCGCGCTGGCCGAGGTGCTCGAGGGGCTGCCTACCGAAGAGGGATCGGAGGTCGCCGCGCACCTCTCGGCCGAGCTGGAGCAGTTAATGGGTGGCTTCTCCTTGGGCGGGATTTTGGTGAAAATCAGAGATGACCTGTCAGGGCTGGTCGAAGCCAGCCGCGACGAAACGTGGGAAGAGACGGCTCCCCCGGATGAGTTGCTCACCAACAGGAAGGCGTTGACCAAGCGTTGCGACAGCTTCTGGGAGGAGGATAACGTCAAGGAGTACATCCGCCACATGACGGATCTGCTGACGCGTTTCGACCCGGATGATGACTACGCGCAGAACCTCTGGCGGTTGGCACTTTGGGTCGAATGGGACGAGCGCGACAAAGATAGGGTATTGGGGGGGAATTTGTTACCGTTTCTATTCAAGGCGATGGCCCGCCTGCCGGTGGGCGAGGATTCCCATTGGGAAGGGAAGTTCCTGCGTGCGGATTACTACCAGAAGCGCGGAAATAATAGCGGAGAGCTAGAGGAACTCAGGGCGATGGATGTGTCGCGAAATTTGCCCGAGGACTATCGCGACTCGTTGGACGAACATCTCGGCGCCAGCTTGGTTAGGAACAGGGAATTTGCGGAGTCTCTGCCATACTTCGAAAAGGGCGAGGGGCGCTCCGGTGACGAGGATGTATGTGATGGGTTGCTGGTGGCCGGGTTTATCTGCCTCGAAACCGGCAGGGCTACGGAGGCGCTACGGCGTTGGGGCTTGTTGCGTGAGATGGATGAGGGCGTGTTCTCATCGATGTCTTACCAAGAGCAAGCCGAGCAGGCTCGCGATCTGCTGGCAGATCCGGATGCGGCGCGTAAGTATTGGCGAGACGCCCGCCGCTGGTGGCGAAAGTGGGATCGCTTCCGGGAGCGTTACGGTGTGGAGCGACCCGCCTCATGGATCGAGGTTCCCGTGTTCGAAGATCTTGAGGGAATGTCCGAGCTAGGATCCCGCCTCGGAGGCGCGTTCCGTAGTCCGGGGCAGAAGGGTTTTGGAAAGCTGAGCGATCAGATCGCCCATGCCGCGCGTTGGCTGCCGTCCTTCGGTAACCATCTGGGCAGATTCCTTATCATCCTATCGAATGAAAGCGAGGATACCAAAGAGGCCACGGCTCTGCGTAAGATGGGAGTCGAGATCCTCGAGGGCGTCCGGTTTGGGAAGCCCGCGGAACTTCGTCAGGCTCGGCTTTGGCAGGGCATCGGGTATGTGGATCTCGAGCGCCACGAGAAAATGGTGGATTACGCCGTGGAGTTTTTGGCATCTGATGAGGAGGCAGACGCCGTCAACCGGGGAATAGTGCAACTCTGGGCAATGTCGGCGATCGCACTAGATAGCGAATTCGACGAGGTGCAGCTCGCGCTGGAAAATATCCTCAAGGATCAGGAAAAAGATGAGCGCGCGCGCACTGTTTCATCACTCGTCAGCGTGTACCGAGCGACGGGGAACACCAAGGCGGAGGAGATGTTGTTAAAGGTTGAGTTAGAGAACCCGAAAGTGAAGGCCGACGAGTATATCCTGTCTGCTCGCTACAAGGACTTGGCTCAATCCGGGGTCGCAGCTGAGGCTTTTGCTCGTGCTGTAGGGCGATGGTTAGAGAGGAATCGGCCTGACTGGTGGGACTATGTGTTGCCGAATGGTCTCGCGGATCCACGTGTCGGAGATCTCGATAAGGCGTTTGGGGAGGCGAGCCGCCTCAACCGCGCGGAGCGTATCAAGCTAGAGCTGCTGGTGGCCGAGGCGGCGGACATGCCGCTGGACGAAAAAGAGAGCCATTTTCAGAATGCCATCTACGAGTTGGGACGGAGGACGTTCCGTTGGGACGAGTCGCGGCGAATTTTTGATAGTCTGATCACAGATCCTGACCTGCGTCCGAAGTGTCGTGCGGTGATCTACCTGTTCGCCTGTGGTGACGCGTTGCGCGAGGAGGGCACCGACCAGCTAAAACGCTACCTGACAATGCCCCCGCCCGCCCCCGGGAACGCGTTTCTCAAAGGGATGACAGAATATTATAACAGGCTGGCAAGGCATGGGACTGTCACCGGATCAGAGATCGAGAAAGCGATCCGCTCTGTGGTGGGCACGCCGATGGGTGGCAGCGAAATCGGCGGGGTGATGCTACTTTTCGAGCGACTGGCAAGCATGGGCGACTGGGAGCGGATGGATCGCGTGCGCAAGGGGGCGGGTGACTGGCAACTCAAGGCTGGGACGACCATCTCGTTGTCCGGCTTGCGGCTGTCGATGTTGCGCGAAATTAAAGCGGTAAAAAAGGGCGCCGGGTTGCGCGCCGCAGTGTCAGAACTGGTCCAGGGTTATCTCGCCGGGGCGGACGAGGGGCACGGGGTCGAACTCGCTAAACAATGGAAGGCGGACATCCCTACTAGCAGGTTGGCGTTCGACGATGCGCTCTCGCTCACGGCTCAGCGTTTGCGCTCTGGGCACCTGGCTCCGCACGATCCGAACGTGTGCCGGAACCTTCTCAGGCTGGCCTCCGAGCAATCGAAGCGCGCGGAGTTTAGCTTCCCGGTGTTCGAGGCCATGTTGACCGAAGCTAGTGACGATCTCGAACGTTCTTCTGCGATCTTAGGCGCGCCGTATTTTTTCGACACGGACGATGACGCCGTGGTGACGAAGCTCCTCGCTTTGGTCGAACCGTATTCGGATGCGACCGAGCACCCTTTCAGTGCCGCTGCGCTACGGTTCTTCAAGTTGGAGTGTGCGGTTCGACGTGGGCGAGTAAAGAATCTGAGGGCTGCGGTCGCGAGGATCGATCACCCGCACACCGTGGCAGATGAGACGAGACTGGTGCTCATTTCGCTGATCTCTGCCGGAGATGTGGTGCGCCTGCGTTCGGCGATCGATGCGACCGATGCGGACGAGCTGCTGAGCCCGGGGATGCTAAAGGTTTCGATTCGTGCCTTCGAACGGGCGGGGATGAAAGATTTGGAGGAACTGGCGCGCGAAGAAGGCCGAAGCAAGCTCCCCGCCCTCATCGCGGAGAGCTGGCTGGACGGGAATTTCGGCGGCCTATGGCGCGCGATAGGAATCGCCCAGACCTTAGGAGATGCGAAACTCGTCCCCGAAGCACTTGTGGGAAGTTTCGCCAAACACATGGGCAATTCGCATAGAACATCTATGCTCCGATGCGAAATGGCCTTGCTGCAACATGATTGGGATTTGCTCGTGGAGCAGAGTGCTGCGCTGATCGAGAGTTCCCCGACGCTCTATTATCTGTATTGGATGCATGGACTAGCGTTGTACGAACTTGGTCGGATGCCCGAGGCAGTTAAATCCCTGCGGGTCTATGTGCGATATTCGCACGACGAGCTCGAACACCCTAGGGCACAAGAGATACTGGATAAAATCGCAAAGGGAGAAGAAGCGGTCGACCCTTAGGGCTCGTAAATGAATAAAGGCCTCAATTAATGAAAAATCAATGAGGCTTGATTGTATCGCAGATTCAAGAGGTCTGTCCCCCTGAAGAAAATCCAACCGGAGCGGTAAAAATTTAAGGGTAAGAAACCCAATGCAATACTACGCCCGCGACCGCTATTTTTTCGGCGGTTGGATCTCCATGTAGGTGCTAGTGAGCTTC
>QIKC01000237.1 GCA_003232855.1 Verrucomicrobiales bacterium | reverse complement strand
CGATATGTTAACGGCTTCACCGTGAAGCCCTCCGGCGTGGCGATACCAAAGCGCCCCAAAATCGACACCACACCCTCCTCGTAATTCTCCGCGAACACCTCATACTGCACTTCGATAGGATCGATCTGCGCGGCTTTGAAAAAATCGCCCCACGCCGCGTCCTCGCGCTCGAAGCGCTCCTTGCACTTACGGATCTCGGCGAAGTCGAACTCCGGCGGCGCCCCTTCTGTGCTGCGTTCGCCGGACTGCAGCGAGTTGTAGATTTTCGTCTGCTTCGCCTTCCACATCGAGATCGCCTGGCGCAGTTTATCGCCGCGCCGCACCCAGAGATAACGAATATTTGGAAACACCCGCGCCAATACCTCCGAAGTCCCCTCCCCGTCGCGCCCTAGCTTGGCGACGAACGGCTCCAGATGCGCCCACATCATCTTACCGCCGAACACCCCGTTCGGCGATGCCCTGCGCTCGATCAGCTCCGCCACATAGGCGCCGTAATCCTGCGCCGGATCGGCCGCCAGCCCGTGCTCGGCGGCGATTTTCGCCGCGCGCGTTGGCGAGAAAAATTCCTGTGGTCGTCCGCACAAGTCGGTATGCCACAGCGCCTGACAAAGCAGGTTGCTGCCGCTGCGGTGGGTCGCACATACAAGGTAGTTAGTCATCTGATCGCTCCCCCTATCGTTTCGCCGCCGTTGGCACAAATGAAGATTTGTTATGACTACAGATATCGCCGCCGCAGATGAGCCAAATGCGCATCGGCGGACAGCGGCTGGCCGGTGGCCGCCTCGATCAACTGCGGTGGCAAAAGCTGCCCACCGTGGCGATGAACCTTCTCCCGCAGCCACTCCAGTAGACCCGCATAGTGCCCCGCAGCCAACTCGTCGGGGATCTCCGGACGCTGCTCGCAAGCAGCAGAAAACAACTGCGCGGCGGCGAGATTCCCCAGCGTGTAGGTCGGAAAATAGCCCAGCGCGCCCATGCTCCAGTGGATGTCCTGTAGGCAACCGTCCGCATCACGCCCGACGCGCAACCCGAAGAATTCTTCGAACTTCGCGTTCCAATAATCGGGTAGATCGGCGACCTCGAGCGCACCGCCGACCAGTGCCCGCTCGACCTCGAAGCGCAGGATGATGTGCAAATCGTAGCTCGCCTCGTCCGCCTCGACACGGATGAACGACGGCGCGGAACGCCCGGCAAAGGCCGCGAGATCCTTCGCCGACCGGCCCTGCAAGGCCTCGAACTGCCGCTCCGCGCGCGGGAACCAGTGCTCCCAAAACGCCGCACCCCGTCCGACGTGATTCTCCCACAGCCGCGATTGCGATTCGTGGATGCCCAGCGACACCGCCGCCCCCGCCGGCGTTCCATAATGCGCAGCGGGCAGACCTTGCTCATACAAACCGTGCCCCGCCTCGTGCAGCACGCCGTAGAGCGAACTGCAGAAATCCCCCTCGTCGTAGCGCGTCGTCAGCCGCGTGTCGCCCGGCGCCAAGCCTGAGCAAAACGGGTGCGCTGCGGTGTCGATACGCCCCGCCTCGAAGTCGAAACCGAAAGCCGCCGCCACCTGGCGATTGAACACCTGCTGATCGGCGATCGGGTAATCGCCCGCCAACAAATCCGCCGGCACATCGGCCGAACGCGCCGCCGCCGCCGCGCCGATCTCCACCAGTTGCGGCTTTAACTGCGCGAAAAGTTCGCCCACCGCCGCCGTCGTCGCCCCGCGTTCGTAGGATTCCAACAGCGCGTCGTAGGGCTCGTCGACATAACCCAGCAACTCCGCCCGCTGCCGTTCGATGCCCACGATCTTTTCCAAATGCGGGCGAAACAGCGAAAACTCCGAGCGCTCCCGCGCCTCGCCCCAAGCCGGCATGGCGATCGCCCGCACCCGTTCCGTCTCCTCGACGAACTCCGCCGACAGCCTAGTCGCTCGCTCATACGACCACCGCCAATCACGTACATTGGCGGCCTCGACCGCCGCCTCGCCCGGCGACGCCTCGCAATCGGCAATCCAGCCACCCACCTCTGGCGCGGTAAACAGTCGATGCATCTTCCCACCAAAAAAAGCGCACTGCTCCGCCCGGTACGCCTGTCCCGCCTTCGGCAAACACGTCTCCTGATCCCAACCCAGCAGCGACGCCGTACTTTGATAAAGCGCGATTTCGCGACAACGTTCGACGAGCTTCTCATAAGACGGATGCGACATGACCGCCACCCTCGCGCATCCCCGAAAAAAAGCATTCCGTCAATTGCGTCCCCACGACGGCGCAGCCATCCTAAAAATAATTCTGTAAATTCTGTCAATTCTGTCAAAAGAATACGTCGGCGTAAAGATCCGCCCCACATGTCCCTCTCAACAAAACCCAGCAACCTGCGTCTCCCCGATTTCATCGGCATCGGCGCCATGCGCGCCGGCACCAGTTGGTTGCGCAAGCAGCTCGAACGCCACCCCGACATCTGGACCGCCAGCCCGAAGGAGCTCCATTTTTTTGATCGCCACTTCACCGATTCCCCCGCCGCCTATGCCGCCCACTTCGCCAACGCCCCGGCAGCAGCCCGCTGTGGCGAGATCACACCCGCCTACGCCATCCTCCCCGACGCGACCATCGCCACCATCCGTCACTGGATGCCGGAGGCCAAATTGCTATTCATGCTGCGCGATCCAGTGGCGCGCGCCTGGTCGCACGCGCGCAAAGACTTCCCTCAATTCCGCGACAAGCCCGCCGAAGAAGCAAGTGCCGACGAGCTCATCGCCTTCGCCAAGCAGCCGCAGATCGCCGCCCGTGGCGACTACCTCAACTGCCTACGCGGTTGGCTCAAACACTTCCCCCGCGAGCAACTCTGGTGCGGTTTCCTCGAACACGCCGCCACCGATCCGGCGGCGCTACTCGGCGATCTGTTCACCTTCCTCCACGTCGATCCGCACCTCGGCATCGACACGAAAGCCGCCGCTCGCCGAGAAAATGCCCGCCCCGACGCGCCGATCCCAGACGCCCTACGGGCATACCTTGAACAGAGCCTCTACGCACAAAATGCTGAATTGGCTGATCTGTTAGGACAAAATCTGCCCTGGGGGTAAAAAAAATCCCCGAGATTCGGGGAAGTACCAGGGACAAGAATCGAACTTGCACTTCCGTGAGGAAACCAGATCCTAAATCTGGCGCGTCTACCAGTTTCGCCACCCTGGCCTGTAAACAGGTCAGACCCTATCGGCCCGGCAGCTGGAATGTCAAGGCGGGACAAAGCCCACGCCCTCACACCGCCCCATAGGCCAGCATCGCGTCGGCCACTTTGACAAAGCCACCGATATTGGCGCCCTTAACGTAATTGACGTAGTCGTCCTCCCCATTCCCATAGCGCACGCACTGCGTGTGGATGTCGCGCATGATGGTGCGCAAGCGGGCATCGACCTCGCCGCGCGACCAACTGATGCGCAACGAATTCTGGCTCTGCTCCAGACCGGAGACCGCGACACCACCGGCGTTGGCCGCCTTACTCGGAGCGTAGAGAATCCTATTTTCAAGGAACACCCCGACGCCGTCGGCATCGGTGGGCATGTTCGCGCCTTCGGCGATGGCCAGCAGCCCGTTCTTCACCAGTTGCCTGGCATCGTCGCCGTCCAGCTCGTTCTGGGTGGCACAGGGGAACGCCAAATCGCAAGGCACCGCCCACGGGCGCTGGCCCTGATGATACTCGCAGCCGAAATGCTCCGCGTACTCACTCACCCGCCCGCGGCGGCGCTCTTTGAGATCCTTCAACCATTCAAGCTTCTCGCCAGTGATCCCGTCCGGGTCGTAAATGACCGCCCGAATCGGAGGCGGTGACCGGCTTCGCCCCCCCCACGCTCAGCTTCTCCATGCAGTACAGTGCCACGTTGCCACTTCCGGAAACCACGCAGGTCTTGCCTTCGAGCCCTTCGCCACACCTGTCCAGCATGTCCTCCATGAAATAGACAGTGCCGTATCCGGTCGCCTCGGTGCGGACGAGGCTGCCGCCGAATGCGAGCCCCTTACCAGTCAAGATGCCGGTGAAACGATTTTTAAGCCGTTTGTACTGACCGAACATATAAGAAATTTCGCGCGCGCCGACGCCAATGTCCCCGGCGGGCACATCGGTGTGTTCGCCGATGTGCCGATGCAGTTCGATCATCAGCGATTGGCAAAAACGCATCACCTCGCGATCTGATTT
>QIKC01000303.1 GCA_003232855.1 Verrucomicrobiales bacterium | reverse complement strand
CTTACACGGTGGTTCCCGAGGACATTGTTAAAGGTGTTTCGATCACCCTTAGCCGCGTAGAGGACTGGTGGGCGGCGGACAAAAAATTCTACCGTTACCGTTTCAATGCCGACCGGATCCGCTATCAAGTCATCCGCGATCTTGCCAAGGCTTGGGAGCTGTTCCGTGCCGGCGCGCTCGATTATTTTCCGATCACTCTGCCGGAATACTGGTATGAGAAGTCGGAGATGCCGCCGGTGTTCGATGGCTATGTCGAGCGTTTCACTTGGTATAACCAGTACCCGCGCTTGCCGTGGGCGCTCTACTTGAATATGGCCAAGGCGCCGCTGGACAATCTTGAGGTACGCCTCGGAATCAGTCACGCGACCAATTGGCGTCGGGTGATCGATGTGGTGTTCCGTGGCGACGCCTCGCGTCTGCCGGGCTGGACTGCGGGGTTTGGCGATCTCGACAACCCCGATATCCACGCGCGACCGTTCTCGATTTCTAGGGCGCGCGAGCACTTCGCCAAGGCCGGGTTCACGGTCGAGGGGGACGACGGCATTCTGCGTGACGCGGCGGGTCGGCGGCTGGAGGTGGTGTTGACTTATGGCAAGGTTCCAGTGCGCGAAAAAATGATGGTGATCCTTAAAGAGGAGGCTCGTAAGGTGGGTGTCGATTTTATTTTGGACGGGATCGATCATACCGTCGCCTACAAAAAACAAATGAAGAAGGAGCACCAGATGGTGTTCTCGGCATGGGGGTTTCAACCGCCTTACCCGCGCTATTATGAGTATTTTCACTCTAGTAACGCTTATGACGAAAAGGGGAATCTCAAACAGAACACCAACAACGTGTTTAGTTTTTCCGACGAGCGCATGGACGAGTTGGCGACCGCTTATCGCAATGCGCGCACCGAGGCGGAGATGGTCGGCCTGGCGCACGAGATGCAGCAGATCATCCACGACGCGGCGGTGTTCATCCCGGGCTACATGACCGAGTTTTCTCGCGTTGCTGTCTGGCGTTGGTTGCGCTGGCCAGATAGCGAATTCACCGAATTCTGCCCGCCGCTGAAGTACGTTCCGATGGAGAGTTACGTGTGGTGGATCGACGAGGAAATGAAGCATGAGACGCTCGCCGCCAAACGCTCTGGGGAGACTTTTCCGGAGGTTCAGGCGGTCAAACAGCGCTATCGCACGAAGGGGGGTGTCGGTGAGTAGCAAATTGTTAGAGATCAAAGATTTGGTCACCGGGTTCGACACCGAGCGCGGGTTGGTGACGGCGGTGGATGGCGTGTCTTTCGATTTGGAAAAGGGGCGAACGCTGGGCGTGGTTGGTGAGTCCGGCTGCGGCAAGACGGTGACGGCGATGTCGATCGTCGATCTGCTGCCGAAACCTGCGGGTCGTATTCAGAGCGGCAGCATCCGCTTCTCCGGGCGCGAGCTGGTCGGGGCGGATCGGAAGACGATGTATTCGTGGCGTGATTTTTCAAGAGCCGATGGCAGCGCTCAACCCGGTGCATCGCATCGGGCGGCAGATCGTCGAGGCGCTTATGCTGCACAAAGACTTGGATTCACGCACTGCGCTGGCGCAGGCGGTCGAGCTGCTAGATGCGGTGGGGATTCCGGTGCCGGAGCGGCGTGTGTCGGAGTATCCACACCAGCTTTCTGGCGGCATGCGCCAGCGGGTGATGATCGCCATCGCGTTGTGTTGCGAGCCGGATTTGCTGATCGCTGATGAGCCGACTACGGCGCTCGATGTGACCGTGCAGGCGCAGATTTTGAACCTTATCGAACGGATGCAGAAGGATTTGGGGATGGGGGTTCTTCTTATTACTCACGATCTCGGTGTCATCGCTGAGCAGTGTGATGAAGTGGTGGTTATGTACGCTGGGCGGGTGGTCGAGCGCGCGCCGGTGGAGCAGATTTTTGCCGCTCCGCGGCACGCTTATACGAAGGGGCTGCTGGCATCGATCCCGCGCATCGACAGCGTGCGCAAATCGGAGATGTTGACGATCCCGGGTCAAGTTGCCGCGATTCAAGATTTTGTCCCCGGTTGTCGTTTTTGCCAACGCATGGGGCGCGTGGGCGATGTGCTGCAGACTCGCCCGACCTACGAGGAAGTCGCCCCGGGTCACTTTATCGAACGTTGCCCCGAATGCACCTGACGCCGATGCCTGACAACGATACCAACGATGCGAATGGCGGCGAGACTTTGTTAGAAGTCGATGGTCTGAAAATGCATTTTCCTGTGCGTGGGGGAGTTTTCTTTCGTCAGACCGGTGCGGTGCGTGCCGTCGATGGTGTCAGCCTTTCCATCGGCAAGGGGGAGACTTTGGGGCTGGTCGGTGAGTCGGGTTGTGGGAAGTCGACGCTCGGAAAATGTCTTGTTCGGTTGCTGGATCCGACTGCGGGTAGGGTGCGTTTCAAGGGGCACGATATCACGCATATGCGCCAGTCGGCGCTGCGCCCGTTGCGTAAGGATTTTCAGATGGTGTTTCAGGATCCGGCCGAATCGCTCGATGCGCGGATGTCGGTGGCCGAACTGATCGCCGAGCCATTGGTAATTCAGAAGATGGGCACGCGTGAGGAGCGGCGCGAGCGGGTTGCGGAGTTGCTGGATCGCGTGGGGATGCCCAAGTCGGCTGCGGCGAAGTTTTCTTTCGAGTTCTCTGGTGGGCAGCGTCAGCGTATCGGTATCGCGCGTGCGCTGGCGGCGAATCCTGATTTGCTGGTGCTCGATGAGCCGGTGTCGGCGCTGGATGTTTCGGTGCAGAGTCAGGTTTTGAATTTGTTGATGGAACTGCAGCGCGAGCTCGGTCTTTCGTATCTGTTTATCGCCCACGATTTGGCGGTGGTGAAGCATGTTAGCGATCGTGTGGCGGTGATGTATCTGGGGAAGATCGTCGAGATGGCAGGCGCGGACGAGATTTATGCGAACCCGCGTCATGCCTATACCAAGGCGCTGATCGAGGCGATTCCGACTCCCGATCCGTCGCGGCGCGGCGAGCGGGAGCCGATTACCGGTGAGGTGCCCTCGCCGATCGACCCGCCGCCGGGCTGCGCTTTTGGGCATCGAGTGGGTGCGCCGCGTTATGAGGAGAGTATCGGTATGGAGATCGGCCTGGAGGAGATCGCGCCGGGGCATTGGGTGTCGAACTGCCCGTGTTGTGTGCAGCGTTAGGGCTATTATTTGGTGAAGAAAATCGGGTGTTCTGCTAGTTGAGCGACGCGGAAAAGGATGGCGGCGGTGAGGCAGAGGTGGGCGCCGTTATAGACGAGGGTGACGGCGCGGTTGCCGCCGCGCAGGAGGATGCGTTCGCGCAGCCCCTCTGCGGCCCAGACGAGGGTGACGGCGAGTGGAGCGTAGAGTGAGAGCATGAAGCGGTCGCCTTTGCCGATCGGGTGGTACCAGCCATAGAGGCCGAGGTAGACGAGCGCGCTGCCGATGACGAAGATGGCGACGGTCCAACTGGCGGGCGGGATGCGTTGCAGGGGGATTTCGGGGCGTGGTTTGCCGAAGAGGGACCACAGCCAGAGGCCGGCTAGCATGGCGGCGAGCAGGTAGAGGTAGGTGCCGCGGGCGGGTAGCAGGAGTCGCCACGGGTCGGGGGTGCCATCGCGCAGGCGGGCTTGTTTTGGGTTGAGGAAGTCGGTGGCGACGGCGGTCATGCCATCGCTGAGGCGGGTTTTGAATTCGTCGTTGGAGTGGGTTTTGAGATAGCGTGAGAGGGAGGGTTTTTCGTCGTCGGGGATAGCTAACAGGGCGGCTTTGGTGCCGTGTTGGATCATGAAGGATTTGGCCTCGGTGTCGAAGTCGTCCATCCACATCCAGTAGCTGGTGTAGGAGTGAAAGGGGGAGCCGTAGCGTTCTTGGGCGTAGCTGAGGCGCGGGCCGGCAGTCATTAGGAAGGCGAGCACGCAGAGGACGGCGCCGATGAGGTGCGCCTGCGGGCACCAGCGCGCGTCTCCGTCGTGGTGCTTGCGGAAAAAGTAACGCAGTCCGCACCATAGGCAGCGCAGTGTCGAGGCGCCGAGGAAGGTGACCAGCAGCGGCAGTGCCGAGGCTTTGGCGAGGTAGGCGAGGCCGATGAGGACGCCGAACAGGGCGTAGCGCCACAGGCTGTTATTGATCAGGGCGCCGATCGCGGCGATCCAGGCGGCGAGGAGGAGGATGAAATAGAGCGGCTCGGGTTGGAACCAGACGGCGCGGGGGAGGAGGGCGCCGAGGCCGACGAGTAACAGCAGATTGGTCGCTGCGGGCAGGGAAAATCGGGTGGCGGCGAGGCCGGTGCCGATCAGGAGGGCGACGGCGCAGAGGCCGAGGTTGAGCCATTTGCCGCGGGTGAAGAACTGTTCTTCGGTGTCGCCATCACGGTGGGCGCGGGCGGCGATCCATGGCCAGAGGGGGTTGACGACGCCGTCGGTGTAGTGGGGAAACCAGCGGTAGATGGCGGCGGATGCGCCCTGCGATATGTCCGGGGTGGCGTGGTCTTTGGCGATTAGCGCGAGGCGAATGTTGTTCTGTTGGTCGGAGCGGTTGCGGTCGCCGTTGGTCTGGTTGATCAGGTGGCGTCCGAGGTAGAAGAACATCCCGGTGAAAAGTACGAGGATGACGGCCAGCACGATCGGGCGGGCCGTGGACCAGTGCGGGTTGGGAGAGCCGATGGTGATGGCTCCCACTTGGTTGTTCGCCTGTCGTCGGAACATGGGATGGCCTAGCCCTTCGGTGGGCGGATGACGATTTCCACGCGCCGGTTGATCGCCTGCTCCGCTTTGGTGCCGGTGGGGTTAGCGAGCGGTTTGGATTCGCCGAAGGCGCGGATTTGGATGCGTTGGCTGTCGAGGGCTAGGGATTTGGCGAGCCAGACTTTTACCGATTGGGCACGGCGCTCGCTGAGGATCATATTGTAGTCTGCGGGGCCGGAGGTGTCGGTGTGCCCTTCGATGATGAAGGTCGATTTTGGATTTTTTTGGATCAGCAGGCCGAGCTTCATGAGGCTGAGGCGGGCGCTCTCTTGCAGGTCGTGTTCGTTGTAACCGAACAGCAGGTCGGTGGGCATCAGGATCGGTTTGGTGGCGTCCATGATGGGACCGGTGCGGGTGAGCAGTTCGTCCAAGTCGCTGAATCCCTGAGTGATCGCGTCGCCGACTTTGGACATTTTGGCGAGCGTGCGGTTGTATTCTTCGAGGAGTTTAGTGTCATCGAGCAGATCGTCTTCCAGCGTGCCACCGGGCAGGATCATTTGGTCGGGGGAGGCGATGGGAGCTTTGGCCATCATCATGCGGGTCAGGCGGTCGAGTTCTTTGGCCAGTTCGGCCGAATCTTGGCCGAGCACTGAGGCGATGTCGGAGGGACC
>QIKC01000051.1 GCA_003232855.1 Verrucomicrobiales bacterium | reverse complement strand
CTCGATCACCCGAAGGTGAACTGCTTGAAGATCCTACGACCGGAACGAACTCGCCGAGGAAATGGCCGTTTTCTCCCAGGCACTAGCGAAAGTGCGCGAGATGAGCTCCCCCCTCTCACTCCCCCGCCCACAGCGACGGCGGCAGTTCGATTTTTCCTAACAGATCATCAATTGACGCCAGCTCATCGGCGGCGAAGTCTGTCCTCTCCACCGCCTTACAGTTCTCACGCACCTGCTCCGCGCTGCTGGCGCCGATCAGCGCCGTCGTCACCCGCGCGTCGCGCAGCACCCAGGAAATCGCCATCTGCGCCAGGCTCTGCCCGCGATCGGAAGCAATACGATCCAAACCGCGCAACACATCGATCACCGCCTCGCACAGATCGCCCTCACGCAACAACCCATCGGTGGTCGCCGCCCTCGACGCCGCCGGGATACCATTCAAATATTTATCGGTGAGCAGCCCCTGATAGAGTGGACAAAACGCGATCAGACCGAGCCCCAACTCGGCAGCAGTATCGCGCAGGCCATTCTCGATCCAGCGGTTGAACATCGAGTAATTCGGCTGGTGAATGACGATCGGTGCCCAACCCTCGCGCTGACAGATGGCCACCGCCTCGCGCGTCTGTTCGACGTTGTAACTGCTGATGCCCGCGTAGAGCGCCTTGCCCTGTTCGACCGCCGTGTTGAGTGCGCCGAGTGTCTCTTCAAGCGGCGTGTCGGGATCAAAACGGTGACTGTAGAAAAAATCCACGTAGGACATGCCCATCCGCTCTAACGACTGCTCCAAACTGTTGAGCAGGTACTTGCGCGAACCCCACTCGCCATACGGCCCCGGCCACATGTCGTAGCCCGCCTTGGTCGAAACAACGATCTCGTGGCGCGGTAAATCGGCCAGCAGCCGCCCGACATTGGCCTCGGCGCTGCCGTAGGGCGGCCCGTAGTTGTTGGCCAAATCGAAGTGGGTGATGCCGCAGTCGAAGGCCGTGTGTACGATCTCACGCTGCGTGTCGGTCGGCTCATCGCCGCCGAAATTGTGCCAGAAGCCCAGAGTCAAAGCGGGCAATTTAAGCCCCCAGCGACCGCAGCGGCGGTAAGGCATGCGTCCATCGTAGCGGTCGGGGTCGGGTGTGTAGCTGGGCATTGGGTGATTGAGTGATTGGTGCTGCCAACCCATCGACGGGAATGCCCGCTCTGCAAGCAACCACCCACCGCATCAATCAGAATGGTCGCGTTCGTGGCATTTTAAATGCCATACTTAATAGCATTCGCAATGATCTCAAACACCCTGCGATCTCGCCTTGCGACCCGACCAGCCGCCTCTAAAGTCCGCCATCCATGCTCGCTGTCGAAAAAATCAACGTCCAGTTCCTCGGCCGAGTTCTGTTCAAGGATCTGTCCTTCACCATCAACGCCAAAGACCGCGTCTGCTTCGCCGGTCCGAACGGCGCGGGTAAATCGACGCTGATGAAAATCATCGTCGGCCTCGCCACCCCCGACAGCGGCAAAATCAACAAGGCGAAATACATCGAAGTCGGCTACCTGCCGCAAGAGGGCATCCACCTCGAGGGCACGAGCCTCTTCAACGAAGTAGAGACCGCTTTCGAGGACGCCGTCGCCCTGCAGGAAAAACTCGATGCCGCCAGCGAAAAGCTCGGCACCCTCGACCCCACCAGCGCGGAATACGCCGATGCGCTAGAGGTGTTCGGCGAGATGCAGATGCACCTCGAAAATCACGACGTGAGCAAAATGAAGCCGCGCATCGAAAAGGTGCTGACCGGCCTCGGCTTCGAACCGTCCGACTTCACGCGCGATGTCGGCGAATTCTCCGGCGGTTGGCAAATGCGCATCGCCCTGGCCAAATTGCTGCTGCGCGAGCCCGCCGTGCTCCTGCTCGACGAACCCACCAACCACCTCGACATCGACTCGCAGCTGTGGCTGGAAAACTACATCACCGGCTACAACGGCGCCGTGGTGATCATCTCCCACGACCGCGCCTTCCTCGACACCATCGTCAAACGCACGCTCGCCTTCGAGGTCGGCCAAGTGAACGAATACCACGGCAACTACTCCTTCTACATCAAAGAAAGCGAAGCCCGCCGCGAGCAGCTACAGCGCGAATACGACAACCAGCAACGCGAGATCGAAAAGACCGAATCCTTCATCCGCCGCTTCCGCGCCAAATCGACCAAAGCCGCGCAGGTGCAAAGCCGCATCAAGGCGCTCGACAAACTGGTGCGCCTACAGCCTCCGCAAAGCGTCGAAAAAGGCATGGCGCTGCGCTTCCCGCAGCCCGAACGCGCCGGGCAAATCGCCGTCGAACTCACCGGCGCCAAGAAGGCCTACGGCGAACACGTGATCTTTCAGGACTTCGATTTCCGCCTCGAACGCGGCGAGAAAATCGCCATCGTCGGCGCCAACGGCGCCGGCAAGTCCACCTTCTCACGCCTACTCTCCGGCGCCGACCCACTCACCGCCGGCGAGCGCAAAACCGGCCACAAGGTCAGCATCTCACACTTCGCCCAAGATCACGCCGACTCGCTCAACCCAGCCAAGACCGTCTTACAAACAGTCGAAGAAGGCGCCGCCCGCGAAGTGGCGAGCAATTTGCGCACCTTGTTAGGCTGTTTCCTGTTCCGCGGCGACGACGTCTTCAAGCTCGTCTCCGTACTCTCCGGTGGCGAGCGCTCGCGCCTCTCGTTGGCGAAGATGCTGCTACGCCCCGCCAATTTACTCATCCTCGACGAACCCACCAACCACCTCGACATGCAGTCCCAGGCGGTGTTGCAGGAAGCGATCATGGCCTACCAAGGCGCCATCGTCATCGTCTCGCACAACCGCGAATTCCTCGACCCGATCGCTGAGAAAGTGTTAGAGTTTTACCCCGACGGCCGCGCACCACGCACCTTCCTCGGCAACCTCAGCGACTTCATCGACAAGAAGCACCAGGAGGAGAGCCTCGCCGCCAGAACAGCACCCGCCTCAACCGCCAACACCTCCGCCACCGAACCCGCAAGCGGCGGCAAACGCAAGGAGCAGCGCAAACTCGAAGGCCAAATCCGCCAGCAGCGGGCCAACGTCCTCAAACCGCTCAACGCAAAGCTCGAAATTGTCGAAACCAGCATCGCCACCGGCGAGACGCGCAAAGCGGAGATTGAAACCGCCATGGCCGACCCCGAGTTCTTCAAGAACAAAGAAGCCGCCACCGCCACTGCCGCAGAATATCGCACCATCGCCTCCGCCATCGAAAAAGCCTACAGCGACTGGTCGGAAGTCTCCGACGAAATCGAGCAGCTCGAAGCCGGCTTCGCCGCCAAGCTCGGCGACCCCTAACGCCAAGGCTTACGCGTGACCCCAGCCAACCAACAACCTGTTTTAACGATCTGAGGGACATCCCCGCGAAGGGAGGCAGATTTAACGGACAGAAACGTGGCTGACGCTTCCAGCGGCAGTTTCCCCACAAAAAAAAACAAAATCAGCAAAATGGCTGCGTAGCCGCCTCCATAAGAAGGTTAATTTCCCGGACTCCCGAGGGCGTCAGCATCAGAAGTGTTGAGCACTTACCTGCTTCTGCAAATTCACCGTCAACCCGGCGCGATGATTGCTCTCCGTCGCCTCCGGCTTGCCGTCACCAGCCCGGACGCGCCCGATTCCCCGGCCGGTTTGACCGGACGGTCGGAACCTCCGCCGCGCTCTTTGAGGAACTCTTCGAGGAAGCCTCGCCCGCCGAGCACTGCCCCCTCCGTGAAATAGCGCACTCGACAGCGCAGCAGAACCGGCAGCGGCAGGCTCCCGCCCTTTTCTAACACTCGGTCAATTTGCGCCTGCGTGAACCCGCGGCGCCGCCGAGCCGTCCCGTCCACCGTCGCCCCGCCGATCCGCTCCTCGCCGACGCCGAACAGCGTC
>QIKC01000226.1 GCA_003232855.1 Verrucomicrobiales bacterium | reverse complement strand
GCTCGCCGACGTGGGTGTCGAGGCGCTCGGGGAGTATCTCGACGAAGGCGGCGGCGTTGGCGATGCGCAGCGCCTCCCAGAGCTCGTCGTCGGTGGCGTCACGACGGGCGATGCAGAGGTTCTCGCGCACGCTGCCGTTGAACAGGAAGTTCTCCTGGGTGACATAGCCGATGGCGCCTGTCGAAGCACCTGGCACTTGTAAGCTCAGCCCCAGCCCCGCTCATGCTCCATGAGCTGGATTGCCGACTGCTCGATCAGGCGATCTTCCGAGTGGCAGAACCTGTTACGACTTCAGCTAGTGAGGCGCTAGTTCAGCGGCCTTAATCAGTTCGAATCCGTCCCCTTCCATCGGAGAATAGTCCGTAGGCCATTGACCGTTTAGTTCAATCAAAACCCGTTGCTTGGACGGTGCCGGCATCGCATTGAATCGCACTACTTTGCACTCGAGCAAGCCGGGAGAATGAGCCATCGCATGAACCAAATCGTGAACCAGATAGCGCGGAGCCCATCCCAGCATGTGGTAGTCCTCCGTCTGGATCTGAATCGCCGTCGTGGTCTCCGGATTGGTCAACTCGACCGTCACATAGAGACTCTCACCAGCGACAAGAGCCTCCAACCGCTCGCGCGCCGTGGCGCTCGTGTGTCGCCAGCCGTGGAGGAAAAAGCGCGACCGAAAACATCCGTCTTCATCTTTCTGGATCTTGGGAAACACCTGATATTCATCCGTCGCCCGGTAGCCACCATCTACGGCCAAGATTTCCAACGGATCAGGTTCCATTCCCTCAAAATCCAATAGCTTTAGATACTCTTGGAATCCCTGCCGCCCCGGAGTCATGATCCGGTTCTTGAACAACGGGAACAGCTCAGCGGAATGATATCGCTGCTCAATATTTTGGAAATCATACAATGGCTCGAAGCCGTATTCCTCCGCAGCCTCCAGAGCACCACGGGTATAGCCGAAATCATAGCCACCCCCATCGACCTGAGCGTCCAACCTGCCGATGGGAAACCAAGCTCTTGATTTACGATCCTGCCAACCGAGGAAAAAGATACGGGCGCTCATCACGAGAGATTCTTAAGTTGTTCTAGAGACTCCAGCAACAAGGAAAGCGTGAATTCCTTCGCCAACGATGTCATCCAACCCTCCGGAACTTTCTCCAGAACCCGCTCGAAAAAGCTGGTATCTAGATGGGACAATTTCTCGATCCCCTTACGGAAATGGGGCTCGAGTTCATCAATTTCCAAGCAACGAGACACCAATCTTAAGGGTGAAGGCCCACGTTTCCCTGTTCCATCAACGAAAATCGGCCCTCGTCCCCTTTCTAGATACTTCGCGACGCCAAGTTCCCGGAGGTAGCGATCTCGGCTCTGTTTGGAATCGGTGTCTCTAAGCTCTCTTCCTAGCGATGACGCGTGATCGAAACTCGGAGCCAGGCGTCCGCGCATTCCGCCGGGTGTGCTCTTCCTGAGAACACCCCAATTCTCATGGTGCCGGTCAACGTTGCAGATGAGAGCGTCCAGGACCAAGTAGCTCGCCATCTGGTCCTTCACCTTGGTAACGGCATCCGGAATCGCAAATAGACTGCCGAGCGCATCGAATATCCGGCCAATAGTATGGTCGTTTTGCCTCCATCTCTGATTGACCTCATACCCCGGCTCGAATCCGGCCAGAATCTGATTGCCGAGGAAAAGTTCATGCCCGTCCTTAGTGAAATTTTCCGTCGCCGATCCGCGGGCTCCCTGGAATAACGCCAACTCCACCCGCGGCGTCAGAATCTTCATCTGCTTAGCAATTTCGCACGCGATCTTCTCCGCCCAATGCTGACCCGTCCCTTCCGTCGGGAACTTGAAGAGCCATCGCGATTTCCCCAGATAGTCGTCATCAGTGATGAACCAAAACTTATTTTTGGTTCCGAGCTGCTCGCTCTCCAAGACTGACTCCGGAGCAACCGGAACGATGGGATATGAACTCACCCTGCAACCTCCTCCCCCGTTTTAAGGTCACCCGCCTTCAACTCTTTTCCGAGCTTCGCCAACCGCGGAGCGAAGGTTTTCTCCAGCCGCTTCAGGTGCTCGGTCAGCCACTGGATCATTTCCGTCCAACTCTCGGGGTTGTAGCCGTCGAATTCGTTCCGGAAGCGAATGCCTGAGGCCTTTTTATCGTCTAGCCGTAGCCACTCCATTGGCGCGCCGAATTCTGCTTCGATCTCGGCCTTTTGCTCATGGAGGCGATCAAAAAGCCATTTGTTCTCCACCTTGCTGCCACGCCCAATCGAGATATCGGAGCGAGCCTCCTTTTGGGAAAAGATCATCGTATAGGGCACGCCATTGAGACCGGATCCGGCATTCAGCCAGTGGTCCTTACTGGGGCCGACGTTGCTGTAGAGACTGACACCGGCTTCCTCCAGAGCAGTCAGCATCTTCTCCCAGAACGCCAGGCGAAGTTTCTCCCTCTTCGCCAAGCCGCGCTCAGTGCTCTGCTGCTCTTTCTCCTTCTCTGCGATCCCGATCATGAAGTCCTCGGCCTCCGGGATCGGGATGATCTGCTCCATGTTGAGGAAGAGCTGACCGGAGTTGTCGAAGGCGGTCGCGCGAATGCACTGGAGACGGATGCCGTGTTGGAGGAGCCACAGAGCGGTGGCGGTGACTTCGCGGCGGAAGTTCGCGGCGACGAGTATGACGCGCTGGTCGATGCCGGAGTTCAGGATCACGTTCTCGAAATCCTCCTTGTCGAGAAACTCGCCGATTCGGGTCTTGGCGTCGGCGCTGCCTATTTCGTGGCGGTTCAGGTAGCTCTGGTAGATCTCGACGATCTGTGACTTCGAGAGCGAGGAACAGTAGGAGGCATACTTCAGCGCCTGCCAGACGACGTCGCGACCGGAGTCATCGAGCTTGTTCTCGATCACCACCAAGTTGCCGTCCTTGTCGAGCGCCAGCAGGTCGAGGCGTTCGCGGGTCTCGTCGAAGCCGTCGAACTCCTTTTGGATGATGAGCAGTTCCTCGCCCAGCGACTCAGGACACTTCGCGATCCATTCCTGCAAGTGCTCCCGCTCCTTGAAGCCCAACTCCCCGAAGCTAGTCGCCGAAAGAGCGGTGATGACGTTATTTTTCTTGTCGATGTGAAACATTGCTCAGTTCGTTGATGAGAGAAGTATGGACAGAACGTGTTGCGGTAGCAAGGGTGGAAACTAGGCTCCCCTCCCCTTCTCATCCAGGAAACTCGTCTTGCAAAGTTCGGCGTAGAGGCCGCCGAGCGCTAGTAGCTCGGCGTGGGTGCCGCTCTCGACGACGCTCCCGTCGCGCAGGGCGTAGATTTTATCGGCGTCGCGCACGGTGCTCAGGCGGTGGGCGATGACGAAGCTGGTGCGGTCGGCCATGAGGTGCTCTAGCGCTTCTTGGATGAGGCGCTCGGTCTCGGTGTCGACGCTGGCGGTCGCTTCGTCTAACAATAGGATGGGCGGGTTGCGCAGTAGGGCACGGGCGATGCTGACTCGCTGTTTTTCGCCGACGCTCAGCTTGACGCCGCGCTCGCCGACGTGGGTGTCGAGGCGCTCGGGGAGTTTCTCGACGAAGGCGGCGGCGTTGGCGATGCGCAGCGCCTCCCAGAGTTCGTCGTCGGTGGCGTCGCGACGGGCGATGCAAAGATTTTCGCGGACGCTGCCGTTGAAGAGGAAACTCTCTTGGGTGACGTAGCCGATGGCGCCGCGCAGGGAGGCTTTGTCGAGATCGGCGACCTCGATGCCGTCGACCAAGATGGAACCGGTGTCGTGTTCGTAGAAGCGGGTGAGGAGGTTGATGACGGTGGATTTCCCGGCGCCGGTGGGACCGACGAGGGCGATGGTCTGCCCGGGCAGCGCCTCCAAGGTGACGCCGTCTAGCGTGGCGATGCCTTCCCCGTAGGCGAATCCGACGTCGCGGTATTCGACGTGGCCGCG
>QIKC01000272.1 GCA_003232855.1 Verrucomicrobiales bacterium | reverse complement strand
AGTAAACCAACAAAGAAAACCCGCTCTAACCGACCAGAATCCTACACCTTAAATTCCGCTCTCCGTGGTTCAAGGATGGGGACCACCTCACTGGTTATTGACTGCTGATGATTGATCAGCCGGAGATTGCGGTTGAGTGAACCTTCGGGCGTAGCGACCGGGATATCCAGAGAATACGCGAAGTCGTAGAAAGACACATGATTTTGTCGCCGCAAGGCCGTTGTCGGACGTCACCTAGCTCACGGCGGGAAATTGCCAAGACGGATCGAACGGCAACAGAGGTGGGCGTTGAATCTCGCGTCAGCGGTGGGGCAATGAGTTGTTATTCAAGATTATTTGACTGACCCCTTTTGGACCCCTTTTGTTTGACCCCTTTTGTTTTGACCCCTTTTGTGATGACCGATTTTGTAAATTGTGTGACACTATGAATTCTTTGAATTTTCTTCACGGCCTCCTAGGCCTCAACGAGATATCGACGGCTTCCACTGCTCTTCGAACATCGCCAAAGAACTCATTTTTCCTTGCTCTATAGACGTTGACGACTTCGAACCGACTTCCGGTTCTTGATACCAGCCTTCTTTCCTCAAGTCTGAAAAATTCTGACTCTTCAGGTGCGTAAATCTGCCACATGCTAGAGGGGCGAGAGGAAATCGTTGCAAGAAGATGTTGGCAGTCTACGAGCTGAATTCGAGGTGAACTGCAATTGCTGCCAGACAATGTAACCGCAATCGTAAATACCAACCAATACTTCATGATTCTAATCGATTTCAATATCGTCGAAAGTGCGTGGCACTGTAAATTCGACCCCTTTTTGACCCCTTTTTGAAGAGTCTTTTCATAAAAAACACAGGGATGGCTATAATTACACTTATTTGTAAAAAATTTACGATCCGTCCTGGTATCCGATCTTCGGATAAATATCGAATCAGGATTGTTACAACAACTGTAAACAAAACAACAATAGTTAAACGAATGAATAAAACCCACGTAGTGCATTTAACGCTATTTTTCATAACAAGGATCCCCTAAACAACTATGCCCAAGTTCACAATTTTCAGAAAATGGTTCATCAGGTTCTGCGACCGGATCATAAGCATCGTCGTTTGTCTCATATTCATCAGGAATTAGGTCATCCAAACTACGGCGTTGGGGCGGCGTTTGCGTTGGGGGTTTTGGGGATGGGTATCATCTCGATGGGGAGAATAGCATGTTCGCGCTTTGGGCGGCAAGGGATTTCTCTTTTTCTCCTTTTGTGGAGGCATGATTGCTGTCGCCCTGTAGCTGGGGGCGGTGACCCCGGCGGGTGTGAGGTGGTTGCGGCTATATCGTTTAGTTTTTTAGCTGCGGCACCGCTCTCCCGGCCTCACCGCGGCCAGCTACAGCTGGCGCTTTGCGCCGGTGGGTTGCGTAGTGTGGGCTATTAGCCGCCGGCGAGGAGGGCGTAGATGGCGAGGATGGCGCAGAGGAGGCCGATGCCGACGGGCTTGGCGAATTTCCATGGTGTTAGGTCGACGGCTTTGGCGTCTTGTTGGACGTAGGGGGTCGCTAGGCGCATGCTTCTGCCGAGTATGAGCTGTAGGAGGATTAGGGCGGCGAAGACGGCGCCCATGTAGTGGAATCCGGAGACGAAGTTGTCGATGAGCCAGCCTTGGGTGATTACTTCGCCAGTGGCATCGGTTTGTTTGCCGGTGAAGAAGGTGCCGGCGATCATGGCGACGAGCCCGGTGACGATGGTGATGAGTGCGCTGCGGCCGTTGGCGGTTTTGTTGAACATGCCGACGAGGATGATGGCCAGCAGCGGGATGAAGTAGATGCCGTTGAGTGACTGGAAGTAGGCAAAAAGTTTGTCGCGACCGAGGAAGAAGGTGGGGGCGGCGATGGTGGCGAATACGGCGACGGCGAGGCTACAAATGCGGCCGGAACGTACTACCTTTCGGGTGTCGGCGCCGGGGTTGATCATGGTTTTGTAGATGCCGAGCGAGAAGAGGGTGGCGCTGGAGTTGAGCACGGAGTTGAAGGTGGAGAGGATGGAGCCGATGACGACTGCGGCGAAGAAGCCGACAAAGGCGTCGGGCAAGACGTGTTTCACTAGGGTGCCGTAGGCTTTGCTTTCGTCGCCGCCGATTTGAGCGGCGAAGTCGGCGTCTTTTAGCGCGAGGTGGGCGGCGATGATGCCGGGCAGGATGAGGATGAGGGGGGCGAGGATCTTGAAGAAGGCGGCGAGCAGTACGCCCTTTTGTCCTTCGGCTAGGTTTTTGGCGCCGAAGGTGCGCTGGATGATTTGTTGGTTGGTACACCAGTAGAAGAAGTTGAGCAGTAGAACGCCGGAGAACAGGGTGGGCCAATGCACGCTTTCGTCTTTCGTGCCGATGGAGTTGAAGGCGTCGGGGTTGGCTTCTTTGATTTCGGAGAGGGCGCCGAAGAGGGAGCCGTCGTCGCCGGCTATCGCTTTGAGTGCGAAAAAGGTGATGGTCAGGCCGCCGACGAGGAGGCCGACGCCGTTGAAGGTGTCGGAGACGGCGACTGCTCGCAGGCCGCCGAAGATGGCGTAGGCGGAGCCGACGACGGCGACGAAGATGACGACGGCCCAGATGGTGCCGGTTTCGCTGAGGCCGAACAGGGATTGCAGATCGAGCATCCCGGAGAGTCCGCGGGCGCCCATGAACAGGACGAATGGGAGGAGGATGAGGGTGTAGGCGATGATGAAGATGAAGGTGGTGAGGGCGCGGACGCCGCCGCCGTAGCGCATCTCCAGGAACTGGGGGATGGTGGCGATGCCGGATTTGAGATAACGGGGCAGGAAGACGAGGGCGAGGACTACTAACGAGGCGCCGGCGACCACTTCCCAGGCCATCACTGAGAGCCCTTCTTTGAAGGCGCCGCCGTTGAGGCCGACGAGTTGTTCGGTGGATAAGTTAGTGAGCAGTAGGGAACCGGCGATGAAGATGCCGGTGAGTGAGCGGCCGGCGAGGAAGTAACCGGTTTCGTCGTTGGTGCTTTTGCCGCGGGTGAAGAACCAGGTGAGTAGTGCGACGAGGGCGGTGAAGAAGATGCAGGTGAGGATGGTGGTCATGGGGAATTAGGCTGGTGGCGAATTATTGGCCGGGCGCGGCACGTTTGTCACGTGTATTGGTTGCGAATGTTGGGGGAGGCGTGGGCACCGTCGGCGGCTTTGGTGGTGAAGATTTCGGGATGGCGGGCAAACTGGGTGGCAAAGCGGTCGCCGAGTTGCTGGGCGAAGCGCTCGGCGTGTGCCTCGTGTACGAGGCTGATGGTGGCGCCGCCGAATCCGCCGCCGGTCATGCGTGAACCGATTAGGCCGACGTTGGAGCCGAGTGCGTAGGCGGCATCGACTAGTGTATCGAGCTCGGCGCAGCTCACCTGGTAGTCGTCGCGGAGCGAGGCGTGGCTGTGGCGCATGAGGCGGCCGATGGTGGGTTCGTCGGCGTTGGCGAGTGCCTCGGCGAGGGCGGTGGCGCGGTGCATTTCGCTCGCTATGTGACGGGCGCGGCGGGAGAGGAGCGGGCCGAGTTGGGCGTGCGCGGCATGGAGCTGGGGGGTGGTGAGGTGGCGTAGGTTGGCGAGGCGGAGGCGGTGGGTGATTTTCTCGCACTCTTCGCGGCGTTTTTGGTATTCGCCATCGGCGAGTGTGTGATGCACTCCGGTGTCGGCGACTACGAGGACGGTGGCTGGAGGCAGCGGGATGTGTTGCATGGAGAGGTCGTGGCAGTCGATCAACAGTGCGTGTCCGCGGCGGCAGGCGCCGACGGCGAGCTGATCCATGATGCCGCAGGGTACGCCGGCGAAGTCGTGTTCGGCTGCTTGGCAGAGTTGGGCGCGTTCGGTTATGTGTTTGTTAGGGATTCGATGGCTAGGGCGGTTGCGGTTTCGAGGGCGGCGCTGCTGCTCAGTCCGGCTCCTGCGGGGAGGGTGGAGTGGACGGTCATTTCGAAGCCGGGGATGGCGACGCCGCGTTTGGCGTAATTTGCGACTACGCCGATGATGTAGTTGAGCCACGAGCGCTCTTTCGATTGCGGGCTGAGTTCGGCGAGGCGTAATTCGATGAGGCCTGTTTTGGTGTGGTCGGAGAATACTCGCAACAGTGGCGTGTCGATGCGGGCGGCGCAGACGGTGATGTTTCGGTCGATGGCCATGGGCAGCACCTTGCCGCCGAGGTAGTCGATGTGCTCGCCGATTAGGTTGATGCGGCCCGGTGCGGTGGTGAGGACATCGGGTTCGCGTCCGAA
>QIKC01000070.1 GCA_003232855.1 Verrucomicrobiales bacterium | reverse complement strand
AATATCTGACTGACCCCTTTTCTGACCCCTTTTCAACGGAATTTTCCACACCGTTGATTCCCCAGCAGATAATGTCGTCGCTGTCTATCATCATTTCGGTCAACTATCGCATCAGTGATCAGTTACAATGACCCATACGCCATTTGAGATGCGTTCGACAATGGTGCTGCCGACTCCATTTTCGTCAATCTGTTCGCGAGCCTCTTCGTCGGATACGGCATATACAATAAGCACCAAGGCAGGAAGGCCAATGTAGGTTAATACAGCAGAATTGATGTTATATGTTACAAAATCTGGAGCCGCCTCTAGCACCTCTAACGGAAGAGAACCTCTCTTAAAATCGGATTTTTTAAGAAACGATGTTTTTTCACTGCCATGCTCCCGACTGAACTGTAAAAGCGAATCTTTTAAATCTACGAAATCCCGAATCGCAACAGGCTCCTGTCCCGCTCGCTTCTGCTTCTGGATCGTAATTATTTCTGCCAATGCAGTGGCGCTTGGAGTTTGCTTGCATCCCGCAATAGCGCCCCCAAGCGAAAGGATTACTAGCGTCTTCAACAGGTTCATTTCAAGGGATTCGTCGACAAGCACTTTTTAATGGCTTTTGCGAGCTTGCCGCAGCTGGCAGTGCAGAGGCATCTATTCAGCGCTTCCATTTATGATTGATATTTCGAAAATAATTTGTCTGCACCCCTCGAATGAGCGCATCCGCCGACTACTACACCCATAACGAACGGACTTTGCCCACTCTCAACAAAGGCGTCCAAGCAGGGGTCCATTTCTTCATCGACCATATCGAAAAACTCATCTCGCAGCGTGCCGCCTTTCAACGCGAATGCTGCGGCTTTTTTGCAATCCTCTGTTGATACCGATTTCGCTGCCTTATAACACTTCTTCGCGAGACCAGGTATCTTTCCACAAGAAGTGAACCGCATGAAGGATTTTCCCAAATAATCCCACGTGTTCACCCCATCGTTGCCCACGAACCCATACAGGTTCAGCCCTCCACGTTCCCCGATCGGATCCCTGTTTAGCCAGCGCCCCGTATCCGGGCTGTAGTATCTGAAGCCGTAGTCATCGAAAGAGGTTTGGTCGTGGGGGGGTGGGGAGTGTTTGGTGCTCCTTGTCGTAGGTGCAGTCAGGCGTGATGACGGGTTACGAGGGGGTGTTGGCTTGGGCGGTGCCGTAGATGTAGGAGCGGTCGCGAGGCGGCGTTTGCGGCGGGGGGCGAGGAGGAGCAAGAGGGCGGCGGAGGCTTGTAATGGCGGGCGGCGGGTTGGGGCGAGCACGCTGCTGAGGGACGGGCCGGTAGCTGTCGTCGTAGTTTGATGCGCGAGTTGTGGCGTTTGCGCAGGGATGGGCTCGTTGTCGACGTAGAAGACGAGGCACGCTAAGAGGGGCACGGCGACGATTCTGCCCACGAAGCGGCCGAGGGTGGTGGGGCTGGATTTGGGGATCGAGCTCATCTCGGTGATGAGGCTAACAGATTTCCCGGCGGGGCGGCAAGGGTTTTTCTTTGTTTTTCGGGCGAAGGCTTCGCTGCGCTACGTCACGAAGGCGTTGTTTTTGGAAAATTTTTGGTCAGAACTCAAAGGTGATTACCTAGACCTTCCTGTCTGTGCTACGGTCGGGCATGCAGGGTGATGATGCAGAGGTGATCGTAATCGGTGGGGGGCCCGCCGGGGCGACTGTGGCGGCGCTGTTGGCCGAAAAGGGGCGGCGGGTGATCGTCTTGGAGAAGGGAGTGTTCCCGCGTTACCACATCGGCGAATCGCTGATGCCGTTTTGCTGGTACACGCTGGATCGCCTCGGTCTCGTCGAGAAGATGGACGAGATCGGCTTCGTGAAGAAGAGCAGCGTGCAGTTCGTCACCGGGGATGGTCGCAGCTCGCGACCGTTCTATTTCTCCGAACACTATGACCACCCCTCGTCGACGACTTGGCAGGTCGAGCGGGCGGATTTTGATCTGATGTTGCTCGATCGCGCGCGTGAGTTGGGCGCTGAGGTACGCGAGTCGAGCGCTGTCACCGGGTTGATCGAGGAGGGTGGGCGCTGTGTCGGGGTCAGTGTGAGGGACGGCGACGGGGTCGACTATGCGCTGCGCGCGCCGTTGACGATCGATGCTTCCGGGCGCGACGCGCTGGTGCAAAGTAAGCGCAAGTGGCGCCGCCGTGACCCGCTGTTGAACAAGGTGGCGTTGTGGACTTACTACCGGGGGGCGAAGCGCGACCCGGGGCTCGACGCCGGAGCGACGACGGTGGCTTATTTGCCGGAGAAGGGCTGGTTTTGGTATATCCCGCTGAAGGATGACATCGTCAGTGTCGGGATCACGGCGGAGCGCGATTATCTCTATCGCGAGGGGCGCGACCCGGCGACGATCTTCGCTCGCGAAATCAACAACAACGAGTGGATCGCTGAGCATCTCGCGCCCGGCGAGCAATTCGGGCGCTATTGGAGCACCGGGGAGTATTCTTATCGCTCCGAGTTCTGTGCGGGCGATGGGTTGTTGCTGGTCGGCGATGCTTTTGCCTTTCTCGACCCGGTTTTTTCCTCTGGCGTGTTCTTGGCGATGAAGAGTGGGGAGATGGCCGCCGACGCGGTCGATGCGGCGCTGGCTGCGGGGGATGTGAGTGCGTCACGCTTCGCGGCCTACGGCGAGGAGCTGTGCTCGGGCCTGGCGGCGATGCGCTCGCTGGTCTGCGCGTTCTACGATCAGGGGTTCAGTTTCGGCGCGCTGGTGAAGGCGCATCCCGAAGTGCGTGGCGATCTCACCGACTGCCTGATCGGCGACTTGTTCCGCAATTTCGACGCGCTTTTCGGCGCGGTGGCGACCTTTGCCGAACTGCCTCCGCAAATCGCCCATGGGCGTGCCGATCTCGCTTAGCTGCGCGGGTTTTGGGAGGTCGCCAGGACGATGGTGAAAAATATGGCGTCGGCGGCTGCAAAAAGTTGCGGCTCGCTGCCGCATGGTGTTGGCTGCCGATTCGCGCCGCCCCGGTACCTGGGGCATTTGACTCTACCTATTTTCAACTACGTGATTACCAACCCAGACCGGGCAACCCTCGATTTCCTCAATAATTTTTCCGACGACTCGCGTGAACGCGGGGAGGCTTGGCATAGCCAGGGAAAGGTGATTCAGATATTCGGCAACCATCTGCTGATCCGTGGCAAGGTGGAGATAGCGGACGGCGAGCCGCTCGAAACTAGCCTGACGCTCAGAGGCAATGGCTGGGAGGGACGTTCGAACTCGGCAGAGGGCAACGACTGCCCGGGTCTGTATGCGACGATGTTGGAACGCCTCAATCGTGGCCGCCACCTGCCGGAATCCCCTAACGAAATCGGGGACACACCGCTGGCTGATCTGCTCGGGGAGGGATTGGGACGCGAGCTGCGTGACAGTGAGGAGATATATCTGGGCAAACTCGAAAAACGCTATCGCCGCTTCACTGTCGAAGGGACGATTTTTGATCATGACCTGTTGCGTCTCGAACCGCGTTGGGAAGTGGCTGGTTACGAGGCCTTGGAACTGTGGCCGAGTCCGCCGGAGAACATCGTCGATTTCTGGAATTTCCTCGCCTACGCCTTCGACAAGCGCGGCTTCGGGTTCCCGACGTTCATGCGTGGGGTGACCGACCTCGAGCACACCGCATCCAAGCTGGAGAACTGGGAGCGCGAGCGCGAGGTGGCGGAGTGGAACGAGCGCATCGGCAGTTTCGCCGCAGCAGAGGACGAGGAGGTCACGTTGGCCTCCGGGGAAATGCGCATGGAGATTACCACCAACGCCGCGCGGCTACAGTGGCGCGATGCCGACGCCGAGCAGTTCGATTCGCTCGACACCCCGGCTTTGTTGGAGATGATCGAGCTACACGACGATGGGCAGTTGCGGCTCGACGCCGATTCCGATCTGCTGTGGTCGTCCTATCTCAACTACCGAGGACGTGCGGGCACCGAGGAGA
>QIKC01000230.1 GCA_003232855.1 Verrucomicrobiales bacterium | reverse complement strand
GATCAGAGGTTTCTTATCAAAGCTCTATTTCTCAGGGCGTAAGAGAGCCCTGAAATCAGGGTGAGCGCCGTGCAGATAGTGAGCAGCGTAGCGCCCACGGTGGGGATGCTGCCCTCGGGCAAGGTGTTGGCGAGCAGAGATAGGAGGGGTTCATCACGTCCGAGAACCGCCAAAAAATAGGCTGCGGTGACGATTTGAAAAGTGGTCTTCCATTTTCCCAAATTGTCTGCCGTGAGAACCTTCCCTTGTGCTGATGCGATCAATCTGAGCCCGGTGACGAGGAACTCGCGGGAAATGATCAGGATGGTGACCCATGCGGGGATTACTCCCTCGGCGCTGAGCAGGATGAAGACTGCACCCGTCAATATCTTATCGGCGAGCGGATCCATCAGCTTGCCGAAGTCGGTGATCAGATTTCGCGCCCGGGCGAAATAGCCGTCGAGAAAGTCGGTGAGCGAGGCGAGGAGGAAGATGCCAAGAGCGACGGTAAAGCGGTCGGGAAACGCCGGTATCGATGCTACAGCGACTAGAGCGACTGTCAGAAACAGGCGGGCGGTGGTGAGTTTGTTGGGTAGGTTCATATCGGGTCGGAAACCGGCACGATGCGTTTCCAGATCGGGATTTGTGATTTCAATTCGGTAAGGTACCAGCGAGCGATCTCAAAGGCGTCGTGGCTATGTGCGGCGCTCACCCGGATATCGACCGACGGTTCGGCGACTGCCACGAACCCAGTTCGGTGGGAAATTCTCGCCCGGTGTTTGCCGAAAGTCTCAGTGGCGACCGCGCCCATCTCGCGGAGGCCTCTCTCGACCATGGGCAGATAGGCTGAATAGTCGATGCCGGCGATGGATACGCCACGCTCGCTGCCGCGGACGACGCCGACGAAAGACATCTCGGCACCGAAATTCCCGCTCCACTCGGGAGCATCGAAAGATAGGGCGGTTGCGGTGATTTGTATTTCGAGATCGGGCATTGGCAGTTGCGGGGATGCCGGTTCGCGCTATTGAATAACACAAGTAATGCGGGGAATCGCTCCGTATTCAAGTGACATCGAACAGAGAAATAAGTATGAGCAAGAGTGATTTCGGATTGATTGGGTTAGCGGTCATGGGGCAGAATTTGGTGTTGAATGTCGAAAGCCGAGGTTTTCGGGTCTCGGTGTTCAACCGCACTACGTCGACAACGAAGGACTTCGTTGCGGCGAACCCTGGGAAAAATCTGCTCGGCGCGGAGACTCTTGAAGAGTTTGTCGATAGCCTCGCGCGGCCGAGGAAGGTCATGATGCTGGTGCAGTCCAAGGCCGGTGCCGACCCTGCCGACCGTGATGCGGTCGACTCGGTGATCGGCCAGCTTGTCCCCCTTCTCGATGAGGGAGACCTCGTTATCGACGGCGGCAATACCTACTTCATCCACACCGAGCGCCGCTCCAAGGACTTGGAAGCGAAGGGCTTGCTTTACATCGGCACCGGCGTCTCCGGCGGCGAAGAGGGTGCGCGCAAGGGGCCGGCGATCATGCCCGGCGGCCCGGTGTCGAGCTGGGAGGTCATCCGCCCCATCTTTGAGGCGATCTCAGCAAAGGTCGAAGGCGAGCCCTGCGTCACTCTGATCGGCCCAGGTGGTGCGGGACACTACGTGAAAATGGTTCACAACGGCATCGAGTACGGCGACATGCAGTTGATCTGCGAGGCCTACAACATCTTCAAAGCGGCGGGCTTCACGTCCGCCGAGCTCGCCGAGGTATTTGCTCGTTGGAACGAGGGAGAACTCGAGAGCTACCTCATCCAGATCACCAGCAAGATCTTCGCACAAGAGGATCCGGAGACCGGGGGGCCGTTGGTCGATTTGATTATGGATCGCGCCGGGCAAAAGGGCACAGGCAGGTGGACCGTCATGAGCGCTGTCGAGCACGGTGTCGTCATCTCTACCATCAATGCTGCCGTCGAAGCACGGGTGCTGTCGTCGCTCAAGGAGCAGCGGGTAGCGGCCTCTGAGCAACTCGCCGGGCCATCGAACGAGAGCCTCGCTGTGGACGCCGACAAGACGGCGCTGGTGGCGATGGTCGAAAAGGCTCTACACGCCTCGAAGATCATCTCCTACGCCCAAGGGCTCGACCTCATGCAGCGCGTGAGTGCGGCCTACAGGTGGGATCTGAACGTCGGGGAGATTGCCAAAATCTGGCGCGGCGGCTGCATCATCCGCGCCCGGTTCCTCAACCGTATCACCGATGCCTACTCGCGTTCCGACGTCCCCGCGAACCTCATGCTCGACGCGTATTTCAAAGGGGTTCTCGCGGATTCCCAATCGGCGTGGCGCGAGGTGATCTGCCTCGCAGTGAAGAGTGGGATCCCAGTGCCAGCGTTCAGCGCCTCGCTCGGGTACTACGATAGTTATCGCGCCGAGCGACTGCCGGCGAACCTGTTACAGGCGCAGCGGGACTTCTTTGGAGCCCACACCTACGAGCGTCTCGATAAACCTCCCGGAGAATACTTCCACACCGACTGGCCGGAGGTTATCGAGGATTAATACGCCCCTCCGAGCCGTAATTTTCATATTTTTTTGGGGTGTTTCATAAAGAAAACGAGGCGTTTTTGGTCGGCGAAAAAATTCGTAAGAAACCGGCACAAAAAGATTTGACCCTAAGGGAAGGCCGGTTATAATCACCGCCCGCCAACTGGAAGAAGTTGGCTTCCCACGAGGCCTTAGGGCGCGTTACCACCATCGAGTGGTTCGTGCCTCTCAGGTTCGAGAGGGAGCGGTGTTCTTTGAATAGACAAGCTCGGTCAGACACTCGGCAGATTCGTTCTGCTGGTTGCGAGATCGAGACGGAAATTGAAAAAGCTAATTTGTGCGTTGCGTGCCACTCGCTAGAAGCGATGTCGGTGCGCGGTAATAGGGGTGCTTGAAAGTATGCACCCCGATTCCCGTCAGAAACTTCGCCGAAGCCAGTTCGCTGGTGGAGGCAACATACTTTCTTTTCGGAGAGTTTGATTCTGGCTCAGAACGAACGCTGGCGGCGTGGATAAGACATGCAAGTCGGACGAGGAATTACATGAAGCTTGCTTTAAGTAATTCCTAGTGGCGAACGGGTGAGTAACACGTGAGCAACCTGCCCAGAAGCAGGGGATAGCCCACCGAAAGGTGGATTAATACCGTATGTGATCCCGCAGAGCATTCTGCGGTGATTAAAGGCGGGGATCCTTCGGGACCTGCCGCTTCTGGATGGGCTCGCGGCCTATCAGCTAGTTGGCGGGGTAAAAGCCCACCAAGGCGACGACGGGTAACTGGTCTGAGAGGATGATCAGTCACACTGGAACTGAGACACGGTCCAGACACCTACGGGTGGCAGCAGTCGAGAATCATTCACAATGGGCGAAAGCCTGATGGTGCGACGCCGCGTGGAGGATGACAGCTCTAGGGTTGTAAACTCCTGTCATGAGAGAGTAAAGGCTTGCCGTTAATAGCGGTCGGGTCCTGATAGTATCTCAAGAGGAAGGGACGGCTAACTTCGTGCCAGCAGCCGCGGTAATACGAAGGTCCCAAGCGTTGTTCGGAATCACTGGGCGTAAAGCGTGCGTAGGCGGCTTGGTAAGTCAGATGTGAAAGCCCAGGGCTCAACCCTGGAACTGCATCCGATACTGCCAGGCTAGAGTAGTGGAGGGGAGTCTGGAATTCACGGTGTAGCAGTGAAATGCGTAGATATCGTGAGGAACACTAGTGGCGAAGGCGAGACTCTGGACACTTACTGACGCTGAGGCACGAAGGCTAGGGTAGCGAAAGGGATTAGATACCCCTGTAGTCCTAGCAGTAAACGGTGTGCGTTTGGTGTGGGCGGGTTCGACCCCGTCCGTGCCGGAGCTAACGCGTTAAACGCACCGCCTGTCGCAAGACTAAAACTCAAAGAAATTGACGGGGACCCGCACAAGCGGTGGAGTATGTGGCTTAATTCGATGCAACGCGAAGAACCTTACCTAGGCTTGACATGTATGTCGTAGTTCTGTGAAAGCAGATCGTCGGTTCGGCCGGACATACACAGGTGCTGCATGGCTGTCGTCAGCTCGTGTCGTGAGATGTTTGGTTAAGTCCAGCAACGAGCGCAACCCCTATGACTAGTTGCCAGCGGGTAATGCCGGGGACTCTAGTCAGACTGCCTGTATTAAACAGGAGGAGGGTGGGGATGACGTCAAGTCAGTATGGCCCTTACGCCTAGGGCTGCACACGTACTACAATGCTCAGTACAATGTGAACCGATACCGTAAGGTGGAGGAAATCCCTAAAACTGAGCTCAGTTCGGATTGTGGGCTGCAACTCGCCCACATGAAGCTGGAATCGCTAGTAATGGCACATCAGCTACGGTGCCGTGAATACGTTCCCGGGTCTTGTACACACCGCCCGTCACATCATGGAAGCCGGCCGCACCCGAAGTGTCCACGCCAACCGCAAGGAGGCAGGGCCCGAAGGTGTAGCTGGTAACTGGGATGAAGTCGTAACAAGGTAGCCGTAGGGGAACCTGCGGCTGGATCACCTCCTTTCTAAGGAGCACTCTACCGAGCCTCACTCACTGGGGTTCACAGATCGCCTAGCGCGGTTTGTAAAAGTAGATAGGTCGACACCTAAAGCGCCCGGCTTCGGTCGGGAATCTCCCGGATCTTTGATCCGAGAGGCTAACGCAAGGGTGGTTTGCCGATGGCGAAAGCCTGAGGCGACCTCAAGCTCAATGCTTGAATCGCATCTTCATCACGAAGGCGATGTACGCAGCGCACAATTTAGTTTTTTCTTTTTCCCCGACTTCCCATGGGAGATGGTTCTGGCGCGAAAGCACCAGACAACCGATCTAACGGGGGCATAGCTCAGTTGGTAGAGCATCTGCTTTGCAAGCAGAGGGTCTGCGGTTCGAATCCGCATGCCTCCACCAGTTTCTTACTGGTGGCACTATGTCCTCCGAAACCCCGATTGGGTCTGTAGCTCAGTTGGTTAGAGCACCGCCTTGATAAGGCGGGGGTCACAGGTTCGAATCCTGTCAGACCCACCATTCTTTCCAACCGAATCTATCGGCCGGATTAATGATGGAAGTCGTTCTTTGTCTAGACGGGAGTCCCTGTTCTTTGATATCTGCATACTGGGTAGAAAATCTGCAATTTTATTGATAGAGCTCTCGGCCGGTTCCGGTCGGGGTTCAATCTTGCAAAGTTCTTAGTGAAAACGGCTTCGAGACCAGTTTCGCTGCAAGCACCCTCGGGTGTGAGCAGCAACCGGATCGAGAAACAAGTTACTAAGGGCACACGGTGGATGCCTTGGTGCTAGAAGGCGATGAAGGACGTGATAAGCTGCGATAAGCCTCGGATAGCGGCACTTACGCTATAATCCGGGGATTTCCGAATGGGGTAACCTGGCCCGCGTAATAGTGGGTCGTCCCTCCCTGAATATATAGGGGAGGGTACGCGATACCCGGTGAAGTGAAACATCTCAGTAACCGGAGGAAAAGAAAGCGAAAGCGATTCCGTAAGTAGTGGCGAGCGAAAGCGGATCAGCCCAAACCGGGGGCTTTGCCCCCGGGGTTGTAGGGCTCCAATATGGTATCCCAATTGTTAGGTGAAGCGTATGGAAAGGCGCTCCATAGAAGGTGAAAGGCCTGTAACCGAAAACATGAAGGAGCTTAGGATGTCCCTGAGTAATACGGAACACGTGAAACTCCGTATGAATCTGCGCCGACCATGGCGTAAGGCTAAATACTAACTAGCGACCGATAGTGAACAAGTACCGTGAGGGAAAGGTGAAAAGTACCGCTGCGAGCGGAGTGAAATAGAACCTGAAACCGTGTGCCTACAAGGTGTGGGAGCCCCCTCGGGGGTGACCGCGTGCCTTTTGCTTAATGAGTCTACGAGTTAGTGTCTGTGGCAAGCTTAAGCGCTTTTGGCGTGTAGGCGTAGCGAAAGCGAGTCCGAATAGGGCGAACATAGTCGCAGGCGCTAGACCCGAAACGGAGGTGACCTACCCATGGCCAGGTTGAAGCGTGAGTAAAATCACGTGGAGGACCGAACCGGTACAGGTTGAAAACTGTTCGGATGAGCTGTGGGTCGGAGTGAAAGGCTAATCAAACCCCGTGATAGCTGGTTCTCCTCGAAATGCATTTAGGTGCAGCGTCGCGTGCTGACCCTCGGGGGTAGAGCACTGAATGAGCTAGGGCCCATACCAGGGTACCAAACTCAACCAAACTCCGAATACCGGGGGGTGGAACGCGGCAGTGAGACTGCGGGGGATAAGCTCCGTAGTCGAAAGGGAAACAGCCCAGATCAGCAGCTAAGGTGCCTAAATAGTGCTCAGTGGAAAGGAGGTGGGATTTCATAGACAGTGAGGATGTTGGCTTAGAAGCAGCCACCATTTAAACAAAGCGTAACAGCTGACTCATCGAGAGATCCTGCGCCGAAAATGATTGGCGATAAGCACTATACCGAAGCTCTGGATGCACAGCTTGCTGTGCGTGGTAGAGGAGCATTCTCAACACGTTGAAGCCGTAAGGTGACTGATGGTGGAGAGTTGAGAAGTGAGTATGTAGACATGAGTAACGATAAGCCAGGTGAAATCCCTGGCCGCCGTAAACCCGAGGTTTCCTGGGCAATGTTGGTCATCCCAGGGTTAGTCGGGACCTAAGCCGAGGCCGATGGGCGTAGGCGATGGAAAGCTGGTTAATATTCCAGCACCTCCGAAACTTAAACTAGAAGGACGCGGATTCGGAAAAGGCCTGCCGGCTGAAAGTGGCAGGGGCGCAAGCTGACGGGAATCCTTCGGGTGCACCGGATCCTTTAAAGAATCTGCCAAGAAAAGTTCTAGTGTATGCTAAGGGGCCCGTACCGTAAACCGACACAGGTGGGTAGGTAGAATATACTAAGGCGCAAGAGTGAAACCCTGTTAAGGAACTCGGCAATCTAGCCCCGTAACTTCGGGAGAAGGGGTCCCGGGATTCGTCCCGGGCGCAGTGAAAGGGCCCATCCGACTGTTTAGCAAAAACACAGCATTCTGCGAACATGAAAATGGAAGTATAGGATGTGACACGTGACCAATGCCAAAAGATTAAGGGGAGATGTTAGCTTTCGAGCGAAGCTTTGATCCTTCCTGGTGAATGTCGGCCGTAACTATAACGGTCCTAAGGTAGCGAAATTCCTTGTCGGGTAAGTTCCGACCTGCACGAATCGTGCAACGAGATGGGCGCTGTCTCAACAGGGAGCTCAGTGAAATTGTATCCGCGGTGAAGATGCCGCGTACCCGCAGAAGGACGGAAAGACCCTATAGACCTTAACTGTAAGCTGTCACTGGTTTTTCGGTTTCAATGCTCAGCATAAGTGGGAGGCTTTGAACCGGCGCTTTAGGGCGTCGGGGAGCCAACAGTGAGATACCACCCTTTGGTGTTGGAAAATCTAACATCTCGCCTTGAATCAGGCAGATGGACAATGGCAGCCGGTCAGTTTGACTGGGGCGGTCTCCTCCTAAAGAGTAACGGAGGAGCGCGAAGGTAGGCTCAGCGCGGTTGGCAATCGCGTTTCGAGTGCATTGGCATAAGCCTGCCTAACTGTGAGACCTACAAGTCGAACAGAGACGAAAGTCGGCCAAAGTGATCCGGCGGTGGAATATGGAATCGCCGTCGCTCATCGGACAAAAGGTACCTTAGGGATAACAGGCTGATCGCGCCCAAGAGTTCATATCGACGGCGCGGTTTGGCACCTCGATGTCGGCTCGTCACATCCTGGGGCTGGAGAAGGTCCCAAGGGTTCGGCTGTTCGCCGATTAAAGTGGCACGCGAGCTGGGTTCAGAACGTCGCGAGACAGTTCGGTCCTCTATCCTCTGCGGGCGTAGGAAACTTGAGGGGTTCAAACTCTAGTACGAGAGGACCGAGTTTGACGAGCCTCTGGTGCTCCGGTTGTCGCGTCAGCGGCATAGCCGGGCAGCTAAGCTCGGAACAGATAAGCGCTGAAAGCATCTAAGCGCCAAGCTATTCCCAAGATAAGGTTTCCCTGAAGGATCGTGGAAGACTACCACGTTGATAGGCTGCGGGTGCAAGAATGGTAACATTTTTAGCTTAGCAGTACTAATTATCCGTTCGACTTGTTTCACAATCCTCCGTTTTCACAAATTTTGTGAGAATTGAACCTGGCCTCCGGCCTTGGTTTTAGAAATAATTTTTCAGATTTCTACCTGTATGCAGTTGTCAGTGAATTGGGCTCCAACTCCACTGATTGTTCTTTGATAGCTTTGAGATAGACGAATGCCCCTGAGGCCATCGCGAAAGTGATGGCCACCGGAGGTCGCGGTTTGATCGGATGTCGCCAACTGGCGGCAGGCGATTGCAAGGCGCGGACTCTGGTGGCCACAGCGCAGTGGAACCACCCGTTCCCATCCCGAACACGGAAGTGAAACGCTGCAGCGCCGATGGTAGTGCGACGAAAGGTCGTGTGAGAGTAGGTCGTCGCCAGAGTTATTTTTCCCCTCGGGGAAAGAGCAAAAAGGCCATCCCGGTTAAATGGGGTGGCCTTTTTTTGGTTTGGTGGGGATGATCGTCCGGGGTTGGTGAAGTGGCGCCAGGATTTTTGAGAAACCGCGAATTAACGCGGATGGACGCGGATTAGGATCTGAAAATGAACGGGCTGCTGAAAATTACGCGGTTCGCCGTGGAGGTGAGCAGAACAAATTTCATCATGCCGTCAAAATTCGGAACTATTCAGGTGCCTTCTGACATTTTTTTGGTTTTCGTCATTTAAAACGGGCGACGAATTTTTTGACAGAATGATTGGAGGACGTTTTCAGAAGCGTGAGGAATGTGCGGAGATACTGGTGGGGCTGGGATTCTTGCTGAACATTGATAAACGACTCTTCGAGACCTGAATGGTTACCAAAATTCGCGTTCATTCGCGTAATCGGCGCTTTCATTTTTTCTTTCAGGGTTAGCCGTTGATCGCATTGAGGGTGACTGGGAGGGTGAGCGTTTCGCCATCGCGTTCGACCGAGACTTCGATGCGCTCGCCTACCTCTTTGGTATCGAGCACACGATAGAGGTCGGTGGTGTTGCCGATGGGTTTGCCGTCGATCGCGGTGATGAGGTCGCCGAGTTTGACTCTGCCGTTGGCGATTTGTTGGGTGGGGCGGATGCCCGCTGTTTCCGCGCTGCCGCCGGGGATTACGTTGAGCACGAGGACGCCGGTCTTGCGCAGGCGGCGTTGCACGAAGGAGTCGGCGGCGATGTTGATGCCGAGGCCGGGTTTGATGACTTTCCCGTGCGCGATGAGCTGGGGGACGATGCGGTTGACGGTATCGACGGGCACGGCGAAGCCGATGCCGGCGGAGGATCCGGTGGGCGAGTAGATGGCGGTGTTGATGCCGATCAGGCGCCCGGCGCTGTCGAGCAGCGGGCCTCCGGAGTTGCCGGGGTTGATGGCGGCGTTGGTCTGGATGGCGCCCTGGATCGGGCGGCGGGTGACGGATTCGATCTCGCGTCCGAGGGCGCTGATGATGCCGGTGGTGAGGGTGTGGTCGAAGCCGAAGGGGTTGCCGATGGCGAAGGCCTGTTGGCCGACCAGCAGGTCGTGCGACTCGCCGACGCGGATGGGCTCGAGCTGGTTGGCCGGCGCTTCGATTTTCAGCACGGCGAGGTCTTTGTCCGGCTCGGCACCCACGAGCGTGGCCTTCCAGTTCGACTGGTCGAAGAGAGTGACAGTGGCCTGATGGGCGTCTTTGATGACGTGGAAATTGGTGACGATGTGGCCGTCTTTGTCCCAGATGAAGCCGGAGCCGGTGCCGGAGGGAATCTTGTAAATGTTCGTTCCGAACCGGTCGCGTCGCAGGTTCGTGGTGGTGATATAGATGACGCTGGCGGAGGTGTCCTCGAAGAGCTTGATGGTTTCCTTCTCGTCATCGTCCAAATCGCCGCGCGGGGCGATCGCGCGCGGTGTCGCGTCGCTAGCGGGGGCGTGGTTCTTCAACCAGGCGTGAACCTGCAGTGTGGCCATGGCGATCACGGCGAGGAGGAGCACTGGGGTGAGGATGCCAGCGCCCCGTCGTGGCGGGGCGATTTTTTCGGATTC
>QIKC01000357.1 GCA_003232855.1 Verrucomicrobiales bacterium | reverse complement strand
CGACGCACCGTAGTTGTCTCTTCCATAGTAACTCCCCGGTTCGCCGAAGGACGCGCCGGCGATATTGACATCGAACCCGAGCTTCGAGGGATCCGCGCCGTCGTGCTGTCGCGGGCCGAAGTGTGCCTTGCCGACGTGGATGGTGTGATAGCCGTTGTCCGCGAGGAGGCCGGGCAAGGTCACGTCTCCGGCTTTCAGCCCCGCCCAGTTCCAGTCCGGAGGGCCGTTCTGGCCGGCGTTGTTTTGGTTTTCGTTTATCCAGTTCGTCGTGCGATGGCGCGCCGCGTTCTGGCCGGTCATGATCGAGGCTCGTGTCGGCGAGCATACGCTCATGGCGTAGAAGTGGTTGAAACGGATGCCCTGTTTTGCGAGGCGCTGCATGCTCGGTGTGCGATAAAAATCGTTTAGTGGATAACGTTTCGCTTTGCCGTTTTTGCCGGTGAGGAACGGCACGGAAGTGTCCATCACGCCCATGTCATCGACGAGAAACACGACGATGTTCGGGCGGGTTGGTGCCGCGTCGCATGGGGGCGAGGCTGTCACGAGGAGGAGCGCTATTAACAGGGCGTATGAGGTTTTCATGGTCGCGGGTAAGGTGGTTAGCGCTTTGTTGGGACGATATCGTAGTGTTTTGATAGGTGTTGTGTTAACTCGTTCATGGGCAGGCCGATGACGTTGGTGAAGGAGCCTGCCGTGCGCTCGATGATGATTTCGCCGAGGTCTTGGGCGGCGTAGGCTCCAGCTTTGTCCAACGGGTCGATGAGGGCGAGGTAGGCGCGGATTTCTGCAATGGTCAGCACTTTGAAGGTGACTTCGGTGATGACATGAAAGGTGATGAGGTCGCCATAGCGCAGTAAGGCGACGCCGGTGCAAACTTGGTGGGTCTTGCCGACGAGGCGGCAGAGCATGGCTTCCGCCTGCGCCATGTCGACCGGCTTGCCGAGCGGTTCGCCGTCGAGGTAGACCAAGGTGTCGGCACCGATCACCACGGCATCTCGGTGGGTCTCGGCGATGGGGGCGGCCTTGATCAGGGCATTGGATTCGGTGAGCTGCGCCGGGGAGAGTTGGGGGTCGTGCATCTCTTCGGCGTTCGAGGGGAGGATCTCGAAGTGGAAGCCAGCCTCGAGCATCAGTTCTCGGCGGCGTGGCGATGCGGAGGCGAGGATTAATGCGGGCATCGGGAAGCGATTGTCCGTAAAATCGTCCGTTGCAAGACATATCAACGTATCGTGATTTGTTGATATATCGTCTTGAGTCCGCTGCGTAGCGGGGTAGATATTCTCTTGATGGGCAAAGAGAGTTGTGAGAATGAGCTGCGGAAATTGCTGGGCGAACGCATCGTTGTCCTCGACGGGGCGATGGGGACGACCATTCGCGAGTATGGTCTGGACGAGGCGGCGGCGCGTGGCGAGCGTTTTAAGGGCAACGACAAGGATGTGCTGAACAACGGCGAGGTGCTGTCGCTGACGCGGCCGGATGTGATCGCTGACATCCATAAGCGTTTTTACGAGGCGGGTTCGGACATTGCCGAGACGAATACCTTCTCGGCGACGACGCTGGCGCAGAGCGAATTTTTTGTTGAAGATCCGCGCGAGAAAGGCTTGGGGCGTAAGGATCCGGAGTTCTTCCAAAAGATCATCGATGACCCGTTTTTGCAGGATTTGGCGTGGGAGATGAATGTGGAGTCGACGCGGTTGTGTCGGCAAATGGCGGAGCAGGTGGGGGAGGCGAGCGGGGTGCGGCGCTATGTCGCCGGGGCGATCGGGCCGCTGACGGTGGCGTTGCATCAGATGGTGGATCCGGACGACCCGGAATTTCGGGCGGTGACCTTCGACCAGGTGAAGGCGGCCTATGTTCATCAAGTGCGCGCGCTGATCGCGGGCGGGGTCGATATTTTGATGATCGAGACGATCTTCGACGCGCTCAATGCCAAGGCGGCGACGGTGGCGGTGCGCGAGGTGTTCGATGCGGATGGCGTGGAGCTGCCGATCATCATCTCGGCGGCGGTCGGCATGGGCGGCGAGACGATGACCTCGGCGCTGAAGGTCGATGCGCTGGCGACGGCGTTCGCGCACGCCAAACCGCTGGCGATCGGCATGAATTGCTCGATCGGTCCGGATCTGATGCGGCCATTCCTAGCCGATCTCTCGACGCGCACCGACGCCTTTGTGTCCGCTTACCCGAACGCCGGCCTGCCGAATCCGCTGGCGCCCACTGGGTTCGATTTGTTGCCCGCAGACATGGCCGCGCACACGAAGGATTTCGCGGAATCGGGGCTGGTGAACTTGATCGGCGGTTGCTGTGGCAACACGCCAGCACATGTCGCGGCGATCGCCGAGGAGGCGAAGCGGCACCCGCCGCGTGCGCTGCCGACTATCGAGCCGCTGCTGCGCCTGAGCGGCTCCGACGCCTACGATCACACGGCGGATAAGAATTTTCTCATGATCGGCGAGCGCACGAACGTCGCCGGCTCGCCGCGCTTTGCGAAGATGATCAAAGAGGGGCGGCTGGAGGATGCGGTGAGCGTCGCCCGGCAGCAGGTAGAGAACGGCGCCAACGTCATCGACGTCTGCATGGACGAGGGGCTGATCGACGGTGTCGAGATGATGTCCCGTTTCCTGCGCATCCTGCAAACCGAACCGGATGTGAATAAGGTGCCGATCACGGTCGATTCATCGAAGTGGGAGGTGATCGAAGCCGGTCTGAAATGCCTGCAGGGTAAGGGCATCGTCAATTCGATCTCGCTTAAAGAGGGCGAGGAGGTGTTCAAGGAGCGCGCGCGCAAGGTGATGTGCTACGGCGCCGCTGCGGTGGTGATGGCCTTCGACGAAGACGGGCAGGCGGCGAGCTTGGCGGACAAGATCCGCATCTGCGAACGCGCCTACCGGATTCTGGTGGACGAAGTGGGATTCAATCCGCAGGACATCATCTTCGACCCGAACATTCTCACGGTGGCGACCGGGATGGAGGAGCACAATAACTACGGTGTCGATTTCATCGAGGCGACTCGTTGGATCAAGGCGAACCTGCCGGGCGCCAAAGTGAGCGGTGGTGTCTCGAACATCTCCTTCAGCTTTCGCGGCAACAATCCGGTGCGCGAGGCCATGCACTCGGCTTTCCTCTACCACGCCATCGCTGCGGGCATGGACATGGGCATCGTCAACGCCGGGATGTTGGAGGTCTATGAAAATATCCCTAAAGAGTTGTTAGATAAAGTGGAGGACGTTCTTCTTAATCGCAACCCGGACGCTACCGAGGCGTTGGTTGATTACGCGGAACAGTTCAAAGGACAGGCTGGGAAGAAGCGTGAGGTCGATCTGCGTTGGCGCGAGGCGCCGGTGGAGAAGCGCCTGGAGCACGCTTTGCTCAGGGGCATTACCGATTTTATCGATGAGGACACGGAGGAGGCGCGCGCTAATTACGGGCGGCCGCTGAAGGTGATCGAGGGGCCGCTGATGGACGGAATGGGCATCGTCGGCGACCTGTTCGGCGCGGGCAAAATGTTCCTGCCGCAGGTGGTGAAATCGGCGCGCGTGATGAAGAAGTCGGTGGCCTATCTGGAACCGTTCATGGAGGACGAAAAAGGGGCTGGGTCGAACGCCGGTGTGGTGTTGATGGCGACGGTCAAAGGCGACGTGCACGACATCGGTAAGAACATCGTCGGCGTGGTGCTCGCCTGTAACAATTACAAGGTGATCGACATGGGCGTGATGGTGCCCTGCGATAAGATTTTGGCACGCGCCGTCGAGGAGGGCGCGGACATCATCGGCCTCAGTGGATTGATCACGCCGAGCTTGGATGAAATGATGCACGTGGCGGCGGAAATGGAGCGCGCCGGCATGACGACGCCGCTGCTGATCGGCGGCGCCACCACCAGCGCCGCGCACACGGCGATCAAGATCGCCCCGAATTACTCGGGGTCGATAGTTCACGTGCTGGACGCCAGTCGCAGCGTGCCGGTGGCCACCTCGCTGCTCAGCG
>QIKC01000072.1 GCA_003232855.1 Verrucomicrobiales bacterium | reverse complement strand
TACGAGCATATCGAGCCGGAGACGGTGGGGAATTCGCAGGTGATTCTGATCTCCGAACTCTCCGGTCAGAGCAATGTGCTGATGAAGGCGCAGGAGCTCGGGCACAAATTGGAGAAGGGGGGAGAAGTGGCCAAGGGGATCCTCGGGCAGTTGAAGAACCTAGAGAAGGATGGCTACGAATTCGAGGCGGCAGAGGGATCTTTCGAGTTGTTAGTGCGCAAGGCATTGGACAACTACCGGCCGCTGTTCACCTTGGAGGAATATCATTGCAGCACTCGCCGCCATCCAGAAACTCAATTTGAGACTTGTGAGGCGACCGTGAAACTGGCGGTGGACGGCCAGTCGGCCTACACGGTGGCGCAGGGCGATGGTCCGGTGAACGCTTTGGATGGGGCGCTGCGCAAGGCGCTCGAGCCGTTCTATCCCAAGTTGCGGGATGTCGAGCTATGCGATTATAAGGTGCGGATCATCGATAGCCACACCGGCACCGGGGCGAAAACGCGCGTGCTCATCGTCTCGGGCGATGGCAAGGAGACTTGGGGTACGGTCGGCGTGTCGTTCAACATCATCGTCGCCAGTTGGCGGGCGCTGGTGGACAGCTTCGAATACTACCTGTTGCGCGGGGAGTAGAGGTGGCCGGTGATTCTCACCTTAGCGCCTGCTGCGGCGGGAGAAGACGCCGCGCCGTTTGGAGGGCTTGCTAGTGGCGGGGGCGGAGCTCGCCTTCTCGTCTTTGGCGAACCGGGAACGCAGTCTGCTGAGGAGGCCTTTCTTGCGCGGCGGTTTGCTTTTTTGAGCTTTCGCCTGGGGCTTGCCGCTGCGGATGATCTTCTGCACTTTCGGGTTGAGGACGGTCGGTGTCGATCTGGGGCGCGAGTGGCTGGCGACTCGTGGTGCGGGAGCGACCTTGCTGGCGCGCCGCACCGGGATGATGACGCGGGTTTTGGACTTCTCGCTGGTGACGGCGGGTGTCTGGCCGTTGCGGGCGGTCGGGGTGCCGCCGGGGTACGGGGCGAAGGTGTTGATCGGTACCTTGTAGAGCTTGCTCGAGGTCTGGCAATGCCGGTGCGAGCGGATGAATGAGGTGGGGCTGTGGTAGTTGCTGTAGGTCTTGGCGAATTTCGATCGGTGCATGCCGATGTAGAGGTTCTTGCGCGTCTCCAGGTGAAGGTGAGCCAGATACATGCCGCGGTTGGTGCCGATAGTGCCCACTTTTTGCCCTCTTTTGACCCGTTGGTTGAGCACGACATTGCGCACGGTGAGGTGGCCGTAGAGCGAATCGACGTATTTGATCTGGCCGCTCGATTCCCGGAATACGTGGCGGATGATCACCACGTTCCCCCAGCCGACGCGCACGTCTCGGGACTGGACGACGATGCCGTCGCCGATCGAATAGACCGGGTCGCCGAGGTCGGTGTTGCCGCCGCCCTTGCCGTTCCAGTCCTCGCCCATATGGCCGTTCGGCCAGAAGCCTCGCGCTTTGTAGTAGCCAGAGCTGTCCGGCTTGCCCACCGGGAAGTCGAAGCCGTCCGCCAGCTTGAGCTTGGCGTAGTCCGCCGCGTCAGAGCGGGGGGTCGTTGTCGCTAACAAAACGACAGCTATCGAATATCTAAACAGGGCGATCATCAGGTTTTAGATTTGGTGTGGCTGCGACCCTAAATCACTGTGCCCGAGTTGAGAAATAGATCAACCCCCCAATTCCTATGAAGAGGCAGTAAAATCCGAACATGGCGAACTTGCCCCGCTTGATGACGGCGAGCACGGCGTAGATCGCCAGTAGGCCGGTGAGGAAGGCTGCGACCATGCCCGCGCCGTAGGCGGCGAGGTTCTCGCTAGGGATCGATGAGAGATCTTTCATCTTGAGCACCATGGCTCCACCGATGGCGGGGATGGCGAGCAGGAATGAGAATTCGGCGGCGAGTGATGGTCTGACTCCGGCCAGCATGCCGACCGCGATGGTGGAGCCGGAGCGGCTGATGCCGGGGAGGATCGCGAAGGCCTGACCCATTCCCATGAGGATGGCCGAGCGCGTGCTGTGGCCGTGTTCTGCCCGCCCCTTGACCCAACCCGGGATGAACAGCAGGAGGCCGGTGACACAGAGCAGAGCCGAGACGGCGACCGGGTAATTTTTGACGTTCTCGATCTGATCTTTCAATAGAAAACCGACGATCACGATCGGCAGCGTGGCGATAAATAGGAGGAAGATGAGTCGCCGCTCTTCGACCATCTGGCGGTCGAACACGGCGCACGTGAGGCGGTAGAGGCGCTTGCGGAAGAAAATCAAGACTGCCAACAGCGTCGCCACATGCAGTAGCAGGTCGAATACGACTCCGGTTTTTTCAACGTCGAAACCGGGGATAAGATGTTGTGTTAGGGCAAGGTGGCCGGAAGAGGACACTGGGAGGAACTCGGTGAGTCCCTGGATGATGCCGAGGATGATGGCTGCGAAAAATGACACGGTGGAAGGTTGCTCAGAAGGCTGGTGGCTGTAATGGTCGATAGGCTAGCTCGGAGTCCGCGCATCTGGCGGAGTGGGGCTGGCGATTGATCGAGTGAGACGATATTGGAGAAAATTCGTGCGTGGGGCGTACCGGTCGTTACGGCGTCCGCGGTACCGCTTCGACAGCGGCTGGCGGCACTGGTTGGCGCAGAGGGTGCTGCATCGGCGGCTGTGGCGACCGGAGCGGCAGGCTTCTTCGCTCGGTCTGGCGCTCGGTCTGGCGGTGGCGATGTTGCCCCCGGCGCCGATCCAGATGTTGGTGGCGGCCTCCCTGGCGGTGTTGTGCCGGGCGAATATCCCGCTTGCGGTGGCGGCGGTGTGGGTGTCGAACCCGGTTACTTGGCCATTGATTATTCCGTTCCAACTCAAGCTAGGGCGCAACATTTTGCCCCTCGCCCGACAGGAGTATGGTGTCGGGTCGGACGTGTGGGAGTGGTTGGAGCCGCTGTGCTCGATGACCGTCGGGGTGCTGCTCACCGCTGCGGTAGTTGGGGTGTGCGGATACCTCATGCTCTATCTGCCGTGGGCACTGTTCGCGTCTGGGAAGAGGGATAAAGAGAGTCGCTAGACTGGCCTGTCTGCACGGATTTGGCGAAATGCATCCCGGCGACAGTGCCGCCTCCAAAGGGGGCGCCGAGCCGACGGCCGACCGTCACTTCAGGGAACACGCAGCCGATTTCGCGTTTGTGGGCTCGCAACTGGAGCCGGCGGACGAGCAGGAAAGAGGCGCCGCCAATCACGAGGATCGTGATGCAGATGGCGGCGATCAATGTGAAAATCTCAGCGGTGAAAAAGCCGCGTTTGGCATCGCGGACGGTCAGATCGCGGATGATCGCTGCGCTTAGGGTTTCGACTGCGGCGAGGATGCGCTCGCGCGGGGTTTCAAAAGTACGCGCAGCAGTCACGGCGTCTTTGTACATCAATAAAAGTTCGCGCGTGGGGATGAAGGTGTCGATATGGCCGTTGGCCGAGAAGGTCAGTTGTTGGCTGCCGCGGCGGTAGACTATTACGACACTTCGACTATCTCCGCCCCACAGCATGCGCAGGCGGCGAGCACGGACATGATCTTTTTCCGGTAAAAGCGTGTAAGCTGCTATAAACAGTTTAACATCGAATTGTTGTGATAGTTTTTGCACGTGTTCTCTGAGTGCTGCACGGGTGCTGGGGTCGAGCAGGCCGGCTTCGTCGAGAATTTGGTCGGGGGGTGCCGGGGGCAGTGCTGGCAGGTCGCGATCCTCCGGGGCTGGAGCCTGTGCATGCGCCATCCCGTGCGCTGTGAGGATGATGAGGATCGGGATGAGTGAGCGGAACATTTTCTCCTGCAAGTATCCGACAGGTAATATGGGGGTCAAGAATATAAACGTTGGTTTAGGAGATGGGAGACAAAGGGGCTGTCGAAATTTCCCATGGCGAAGCCTCCTTCTCTTAAGGCGACCGCTCGATTTCGTCGGTGGGTTCAGAAGAATCGTAGAGATTGGAAAAAAGGGATATTTTTTCGGGCGAAACGTTCCGGTTTTTAGTGTCGAGGGGTTTTGGGCGGAAGAGTGAATGTTGGTGTTTGTTGTAACTCGTTGTAACACAGTGATTAAAGGTGGGGCGTCAGGGCATTGAGACGCCTCTTTTGACGTTGACAAATCGTCGGGGTCATCTCAGAATGCACGGTCGGACATCTCCTGTCCGCCTCTCATCGTATTTTACCCCCGCTGCTGAGTGGGGGCGCTCTCCGAACCCCCACACCCCCCCGAAAAAGTGAACCGAATCCCTAAACTTGCCCTTCTCGCCTCGATTTTTGTTGGGGTGGCCTCGCTCTCCTAC
>QIKC01000115.1 GCA_003232855.1 Verrucomicrobiales bacterium | reverse complement strand
CGAAGAGGTAGTCGGCCTACGTTGCCTTGACCCTCGGACACTGGCGTTCTGCGTCGCCTATTTTGATATCCCGAAGGAAAATTTCCGATGCTTTTCGAAACGACCGTCCTTGAGCCCGACACCCTCGATCTCCTAAGAGCGCTCGGGGGTGCGTTAGCCGAGCGCGGGTTTGAAAAATTTCGTATCTAACCCGAAACTAGCATGCGCTTCGTCCTCCGGCGCCGCAGGGTTAGGCCGCCCAATGCCATGAGAACTAAGGCGGACGATGTCGGCTCGGGCACGATCTGTCCGGTGAGAGTGAGGGTCAGCGTTGCGCCGCCGCCGCTGAAGTCGGAGGGATCCGTCGGCAGGCCGAGGGCGCTGATGTGCCCTGGGTCGTCGACTGGCGAGAAAGTGTAGACGATCTCGTAGAAGCCTATCGCGGCCGAGGTGTCAAAGATGGCATCGAAGGCGACCGCGTCGGAGCCTGCGTCCAAGCCGACGATGGGGACGAACTCGCTGGTGTAAAGTGCCGCATCGGCGCCGCCGGGTTGCCCATTGATCGCGCCCCCATCGTTGCCCGGTGCGGAAGCGATGGCCATTTGGACAGTGAAGGCCGAGCCGTTAAGATCGCCTAGGAAGGCAAGGTTGCCGATGGCGAAGGGCAGATCGAGCAAGCCGCTGCTCTGCTGTTGCACACCGAAATCGATCGTCCACTCATCGATGTTCGCGCTCGGTATCTGCGAGACGGCCGCCGGGTCGACGAACGATCCGTTCGAGTGAGCCCAGACCTCGCCGGTCAAGGTAATGGTGTCGTTGGGGTCTTCGTCCCCGCGTTGGAAGCCGCCGAGGTCGGTGTTCGCATCGAGGTTGTCGTTCTGCACCGTCCCGGAAACGGAGCCAAGGGCGGAACTGTTGAGCGAGGCGTTGAACCCAGCACTGGCGCTGCCGCCGGTGCGATCGGAGAGCGATGAGAGGTCTGCCGAGCCGTCGAAGCCCGCCCCGAGGCCGATCCCGGCGACATCGGTATAGAGCGCGCCGGTCGTGGCGAGGTCGAATTCGGTTCCCTCGTTGCCGAGGCTGATCACCTCGATCGCGGCGTTGCCGAACGCTTGGTTTAGGAAAACGCGACCGAGGTCGCTGCTGGCGCTCTCGCCGTTGGCGACCTGGATGCCGCCGAGGTTGAAACTGAGTTGGCTGTCGATGCTATGCAGGAGGTTGGTGATCCCGATGCTGTGTCCTGCGGAGCCGCCCGCGCCTTGGCCGACGTAGCGACCATTGTCGGCGACATTGAGGTAGGTGATGTTGATGCCGATGATATCGCGCTCGTCGAAACGGAAGGTGACGTTGCCGTCGGTCGATTGGTTGTTGGCGGTGACGTTGTTGGTGCCGGTGACTGAGCTGCCATCGGGCGAGATCTGGGTGACGTTGGGGTTGGCCAGGAGGATCTCGGAGGCGGTCGCGGTGGAGCCGTCGGCGAATTCGACTTCGACGGAAATGAAGTCGATAAAGGAGTGCCCGGCCTGATTTGAAGAATCGCTATCGACATCCCAAAACGTCAGTTCGAGACCATCGACCGCCGTATCTAAATCGAAGGTTTGGGTCGATCCTTCGTTGTTGTAGTTGCCCCGCTGGTAGATTTCCAAGTAGTATTCGCCAGTTCCCGAACTACCGGTTCCAGTGCCATTGAATGCTGCTGGATCTGTCGGGTAAATCGTCACCTGCTGGTAGCCTGAGATGAAGGCGACATTCGCCCCTGGCGTGCCGAGATCGATCAAATCGGCGTCATAAGTGATCTCGATTCCATTTTGGATGGTGCTTTGCGGAGAGAGGGAGTCGTCGCTGAAGGCGGCGTCCCAAGCCTGCCAATCGAGGAGGATCGATGCCCCTGCATTGGCCACAAAGAGATGCAAAGCACCCAAAAGCAGCAGGCAACAAGAGCTCCATCGTCCACAGCAGACGGAATCTCGAAGCCCGCTTTCCAGGTGGATTTCTCTGGTCATCCCTTAAATATACCACATTAATAAGAAATTTCATAATATTTATAATTAAGATATCCGAAAGAGTTTGCCGACCGGTGGGCGGAATGCGCCAAAAAGTGCCAGGTACTTCACCACTCCAACGCTATCCCTCCAAATACCGCGTCATTTTCTCCATCCGCGACCAGACGGTGAGAGTCCTCAACATCCGCCACGGTGCCAGACGGCTCCTGCACGAGGACCGTTGATCACCGATCCTCAACATCGCTGCCAAAAAAATATTTGGGCACGGAGGGAAGGAGGCTTACGCTTGCGACCATCTCAATCAAGTGATGAGAATTTTCAATGAACGATCTTCCAAATAATCAGCAGCTACTCGAACTGGCAAAACGTGATCAGGAACTGAGGGATGCGAGCGGCCAGGAGAGTGTCAGCTTGCCTCACGGAGCGTTAATACGCGACGTATCAGTACATGCTGATGAACGCGGGTTTCTATTCGAGGTCTTCGATGAGACTTGGGGGTGGCATCCCGATCCTTTAACGCGAGTCTATGTTAGCACGATCTTACCCGGGGTCGCGAAAGGTTGGAACCTCCATAAAGAACATGAGGATCGCTACACGGTGCTCTATGGTGAAATGTCGATTGCGATGTACGATGGTCGCGAGGATTCGCCGACCTTCGGGAAGTGCTTCCAGGTGCTTCTTTCTGAGCGGCGTCGGCGCAGCCTGACAATGCCGATCGGCGTCTGGCACTGCGATTATAACCTCGGCGATAAAGAAGTAGTCTTCATCAACTGTCCGACCGGGAGCTACGAATATCAGTCTCCAGATAAGTATCGTCTGCCGCTCTACTGCGAAGAAATTCCTTTCAAAATACCACCCGGCCTCACCGGCTATTAGGGCGGGAACCGTAATGGCTGAGCCGCGTATTTCGATCTTGTTGCCGACGCACAATCGGATGGCGACGCTGCGGATCGCTATCGATAGCCTCATCGCCCAGTCATATGGGCATTGGGAGCTTCTTGTCGTCGGCGATGGGTGTGACGACGGTACCGGTGAAATGGTAAAATCGATCGCCGCAAATGATCCACGTGTCCGCTGGTTTGATCTGCCAAAGGCTCTCGGATTTGGCTACGCGAACCGAAACCTGGCGCTCGAGCAAGCGCGTGGTGAGTTGATCGGGTTTCTGGCGGACGACGATCTGTATTTCTACCGCCACGTGGAGCGTTTGGTCGACCTGATGGAGAATTCGGCAGTGCATCTGGGTGTCAGCAGCGCATTGTGGGTGGATGGCGACGGTCAGATGATTCCAGTCGTCGCCCCGCTCCATGATACCGACTACCGCGCGTGCTTCCTGGCAGGGGAAAACCGCCTCGCGGCGTCTTCTTTTGTGCACCGCCGCGCCGCATTTGAGGTAGTCGGTTACTGGCGCGAAGATCTACCGCGCCTCGGCGATCTGGATCTGTGGCATCGCATCATTGCTCGCTACGGAGAGGACTCGATTCGAACGGATCCGCGCTGTGGCCTTGTACATTTCCGTGCGCCGTGGAAGCGTGTCGGTATCGACCCAGATCCCCACGATTTTGGCACGTGGCAAACCATGATTCGTGATCAGCGCATCGATCCAGAACTCGCAATTCCACGCGGTGACTTGCTGTTTCAAGAGCAGCTTTGGAGCAGCTTGGGCACCGATTTCGTCGCTCGATCACAGGTGCTCGAAATAGCAGCAAAACGGACTTTAGAGACCTTCGCATTCGTCGCGATGAGCGAGGTCTCAAGGTGCAATGAAGCCCTAGGTAAAAGCGATTCCAGCGTTCCGCGGGCGAAGTATGAGAAAGAGGTGGAGCGTGCCGAAAAGTGGAAGCGAAAGCAACGCGGTGCACTTGAGCGCGCGGAACGATGGAAAGCGCGTGCGGAAGGGAAAAGCTGAATTGACCGCAGACGCTATGAAGTCCGCGCTCCCCGAGTCCGCGCTCCCCGGAGCGCGGATTTGCAATCCGCTCCCCTCCGATCACCACCAGGGGAGATTCTCCGCAGTCAGAAAAATCGAGCGCGCGACGGCGCTTTGTCGATAGATTGTTCACACCGGGGTCGTTTCCGGTTCTTTCACCATGACTGACGCGCCGCGCCGCATCTTGATATCGCTCGCCATTTTTGCAATGGCCACGGGTGGGCTATTAGCGGTACGGGGCACGAACGGAGCGTATGGCCTGTTCGATCTGCTGCGCGGCAAATCGCCACCACAGGAGGCAGGCACGGCG